>JBBQRC010000465.1:0-4996 GCA_038215215.1 Pirellulales bacterium | reverse complement strand
GCTTGCAAGCGCAAGCCGCTAACTCGCCCCGTCTCGTCCCGTTCTGCCATGAATTCGAAACAGGCTTCCGCAATGGCTTGCCAGGCCGCAGTCAACTGTTGACCGAGCCGTAGCTCGTTCTGGTTCAACCAATCCATGGCCTGCGAGCCAAGTGACTGAAGCTGCAGCGAGAGGCTGCGATGGCTCTCTCGCGCGAGTGCCCCGGCATCCAGTCGCTGTGAGAGGTCATACAAATAGCGAGAAGTCAGTTGGTCCTCGCGCCCTACGTCTACAAAAATCGGCTGCGGTTCCTCAGGCGATATTTTCATACCGGGGGGAGGTGGCGGAATGCGCGTGCCACCCAGTGAACTGCGATAATCGTAAGCGGCAAAAACGCTATTGATGCCAAAGCGATCCATCAGCAGCCGCGTTTCGTCCCTTACGACGTCGAGCGCATAACGCGCTTTCACTTTGTTAATGGCCAGGATGCGGGGGACGCCTGGCATGGCGTCGCGCAGAGTCGTTAGCACTTGTAACAACCCTTCATCGTGCAAACTGCTGAGTCGACTCACGACCACAAAAGCCGAACACAGCCGTCCGATGCGGCCCAGTTGATCGCGACGCGCGGCGGCGAGTTCCGCGCCCTGCGGGAAACTAGAGTGATCCTCGCCTGACAGTCCTTCGAGAAAGCCGGTTTGAATATCTGGACAATCGACTAGGCCAAGTCGAATCGTGTCCAATCCCGAGTCGCTGGCAATCAACGGAATGGTCAGCGGATTGACCGAACTGTAGTCTGTCGCATCGCTCACGCTCATCTGCGCCTGCCCCGTATTTCGGGCAAAGCCGTTCAGGACGAGACCGTTATACTGTTGCTGGGCTTCCGCAGAGTCATCAGACAACGGCTCGGGCGCATGGCCAAAGATCGTAGTCAAGAGACTGATCAGCGTGCTTAGTAATTCGGGATCACTCCACCAGATTTGCGGCAGCCAGATGACAAAGCGATGCGTCCCTTGATCGTTGCCGACCCCACGCAAAACCCGTTGTCGTCCTTCAGGGCTTAGGTAGGTAGCCAACAAAGAACTCTTGCCGGCGTTCAGCAAACCGGTCACGGCAACTACGGGACAATGACTTACTAGCTGAAAAAGATTGAGCTGCGCGATCAGTCCGCTTAGTTGAGCAGCCAGGGCTGTACCCGCGGCCTGCTGAGACTGCGATGCAGCTACGCTGGCGGACTCCAGCGCGGCTAAGACACTCAATTGCACTGGAGTGGAGGCATAATCGCTCGTTAAGCCCGCGTGTTCGCCGGTCGCATCGAGTAAATCGGCAAGCTGCTGCCAGCAGTTCGGTGGTTGGGAAGCGTGGCGAGATGGAGGCATTGCAGGGCTATGCGGCAAGGGGTTCGAGCGATGACGTGGTCATTTTAGCGGAAAATCGGAGTTGTTGGCCGGGCACTCAGTACACGCACTCATTAGTCCGCCACAAGGCCCGCGCGGCTATACGCCGACTGTAGCAAAATGCAGCGCGGGGCAAGTGTAATTTGCTACACCGCGATATTCAGCAACAGGTCAAATCCCCCCCAAATGTGTATTCTTCACCGATTTTGTGTTCATCGAATGACAACTCCAGACAAAATATCGAAATAGGGGATCGGCACGCCAATTGCTACCATCAGACGACATGGAAGTGATAATTCGCCAATCTAGGCGGCGCAGATGGAAATAACTGGTCTCTAGTACTGCATTTTCCACCGTTTTTTGTAGCGGGGTCGGAACGAGGCAAATAAAATGCAGAGCTGTGAGCTATTCATCTGCGCCGCGTTTGGCGTGACGAGTGGTGTTCGCCTGTTAGACCACTGAGTGAAAAAGCAAATTGCGTAGGTCCTCTTTTCTGACCCTACCGATCGTAAAAATCGTATCTCCTCGAGGGCTTTTTGGGAGCTGGAAGCAATGATGTTCGCTAAACCGGTTTGGGTTGTTTGTGCTATCGCCAGCGTGGCGTCTGGCTCGTTCGCCAGCCAGCCTGGGGCCAGTAGTCGTTGGGCGACCTTCGACGCGGCAACGGGAGAGCAGTTCTTCGCGCTCTCATTGCAAGCGGACCCACGCTTGGATGTGCCCGCTCCTCAACAATGTGAGGTGGTGGTGATCGTGGATACTTCCGCCACACAAACGGGCCCAGTTCGTATCGAGTCGCTGGAGGTTCTGGACGAGTTAGCGGCCAGTCTACCTCTAAATTGCAAGGTCGGTTTATTGGCCTGCGACGTCGAAACGGTTGAGTTAACCAGTGTTTTGGTGTCGGCGACAGATTCCAAGTGGGAAACTGCCGTAGCGCGACTGAAGAAGCGAGTTCCGCTTGGCAACACGGACTTGGCACTAGCCTTTCGCACCGCGCTGCGTCAATTTTCGCCAGCAGACGCTCAACGCACTATCATTTACATCGGCGACGGTGTTCATCGAAATCACCTGCTGAATGCTGCCGAATATGCTCAGATGGTTAAGGATTTGGTGGCGCAACACGTGACGCTTTCGTCGCTGGCAATTGGGCCGGTGGTGGATGTCGCCAACTTAGCCGCACTAGCAAACAACACAGGTGGCGTTTTACTGGCGCGTGACGAAGTTACCGAATCGACCCAAGCCATCGGTCGCTTGCTTGGTACGAGTGTTGGGCTACCGGTAGTTTGGCCAGCCAAAGTCGAAGTCCCAACGGCTTTGGTAGGTTATTTCCCACACCAAATGCCCCCAGTTCGGCTTGACCGGGATGTGGTCATCGTCGGCAAATCTGCGGGCAAGACCGAAGCAGGCAAGATCGTGATGCATGGCACTGCTGCGGGGAAAGCAATCGAGCTGGTATGGGATGTTAAGCCTGAGGCGAGCAACCCGGACATGGGATTTTTGCAAACAATCGTTGAGACGGCTCAACTGGACGGCGGTTTGACCCTACCTGCCCTTGGCTCTGCGGGCTTGCGGGCGATGAGTTTTGCCTTGGCGGACACCTCTGCCGAAATGGTGAAGGCGGGCGAGTTTGCGCTGAAGTCGGGTGAGGCCGAGGGCGCGAAAAAGATTGCCGAAGAAGCGCTCAAAAATGATCCTAACAATGCGGAAGCGATCAGCCTGTTGAACGCAGCAAAAAAGCTGTTGCAAGCGATCCCAGCCGGTAAATTCATGCAGACGGGCAACCCTTTTGGCGGCGACGATCCTTTTGCTGATCCTGCGCCGGCCACCCCTGCACCGGCCACCCCTGCCCCGCCAGCGGCCGCCGGGAACGATCCTTTTGGTGAACCCGCCGCACCGGCAACTGCTCTACCAGCGGTTACCGCAGAGGTGGCTGCCCCACGCGATTTAATTGCTCCTCCAGCGGCTCCAGCCGCGAGTCTACAACCTCCCGCCATGTTGGATGAAATGTTTGGTGCGGGAAGCTTGCTAGCTCAAGAAGACCAACTTCGGCAAGCGGCCGCACAAGCTCTTGAACAGGACGTGATTAGCCAACTCAATGCGGCCCAAAAGCTAATGAGTAAGGATCCTGGTTCTGTCAAAAACGCGCTCAAGTCTCGACTTGAGGAACTGGATAGCGCCGTTGATTTGAACCCAAATGTTCGAGCCCAATTGCGCGACCGCGTGCGTTCCGCAATTCAGATCGCAGCGGCCGAAGAAGGCAAGTATCTCGATCGCATTGAGCGTGCTGAAACGGTGCGAGCGCAAGCAGATGCGAGCCAAAGATTGTTAGCAGAAGTGAACCGTACTGACGAATCCATCAAACAGCTTTCGGAACAGTTCAATTACCTGCTGTCGCAAAACAAGTATCTGGAGGCCAGCAAAGATGTGGCACCTGAGATTAGCTACCTGACTCCTAACACACCCATTTCCAGCACGATTCGTGAAACAAGCTCGTTGCAAGCAAACTACTCGATCCTGCGGGATACTTACAAGAGGCGCGAACAAGGTTTTGTCGACGCGATGCGTGGCATAGAAGTCGCCGCAGTGCCCATCGATGAGCCACCTATTATCTATCCTCCTGCTGAAGTTTGGCAGGCTCTGTCTGCACGTCGCAAAGAGCGCTATGGTGCGGTCAATCTGGCAGGTGGCTCTAAGTCGGAACAAAAGATCACTGCCGCTTTGAAGCAAACGGCTGACAACATTGATTTCGCAGGTCAACCGCTGAATCAGGTGATGGATACGTTGCAGGATACTTACAACATTCCCATTCGTTTGAACACCGTCGAATTGGGTGTAGTAGGTGTTGATCCAGACACCCCGATTACGATCAAGCTCCCACCCGTGAGTTTGCGTAGTGCGCTGCGCCAAATCCTGGCTGAAATTGATATTGCCGACTTAACTTACACAGTCCGCGATGAAGTGCTACTCATCACCAGCCAAGAAGATGCTGACGAAGTTCCACAAATCAAGGTTTACCCCGTTGGTGACTTGGTGGTGACCCCCATGATGCTGCAGCAGGCCGGAGGTGGCGGTATGGGTGGTGGTATGGGTGGTGGCATGGGTGGCGGCATGGGTGGTGGCATGGGTGGCGGCATGGGTGGCGGCATGGGAGGCATGGGTGGTGGCATGGGCGGTATGGGTGGTGGTATGGGAGGCATGGGTGGTGGCGGTATGGGTGGTGGCGGTATGTTTGCCATCCCCGATGACGCCGCTAAGCAACCGGCGGTCAAGACACAACCCGCTGTGAAGGCTCAGCCAAGCGTCCAAACGCCACTTCCAAAGCACGTGGCCAGCTCCGACGCGGCAATCGATATCGAGGCCTTAGTGGCCCGTTTTGCCACCGCAGACGAGAAGGAACGCGCGGGACTCGATGCAGAAGTTAAAGCGCTCGTGAAGGCGCGAGTCGACTCAGCCACCATCTTCTTAGGTACCAAGAAGCGCGACAGTGCGAAAGCCGAGTTTCAGCAGGTCATCGACCTAGTGGGTGGCTTGCTCAGCGCAGGTTATCCCCAGGCGTGGATGTATCAGGCACTCAGCTTGAGCATGGAAGCTTGCGATTACCCGGCGGCTGATATCAAGCGAGTGCT
>JBBQRC010000464.1:0-5003 GCA_038215215.1 Pirellulales bacterium | reverse complement strand
CGCATATTCCCCTGCCGAAGTGATAGTGCCAAACTCGATTTACAAGGCTGCGCCAAGTCAAAGGGTTTTCAGAGTGCGCCAACCAATCTGCCAAAGCACCACGTCGTTCAGCTTCGGCCTGGGGATCGCGGAGTGCAAACCGAGCGGGTGCGTGCGAGAGCATCGATAAAGCGCCCGGCTGGACCAACTCGCGAGGCTTGTCGAAATCACCCCGATGCAAGACATGAACAGGCTTGGGGGCTGCCAGCGATTTGACCTGCACCGCACCATTGCCCGCCGGTATGCTAACGCTTGGCGCCGCCGCATACGCGAAAACTTGTTGAGGTAGCAACTTGATCGAATCGTGCGCCGCGGATCTGAGTGCTTGAGTCGCGAGCAGGAGTTGCTGTTCGGGTGTTCGCATGGCAGCGGATATTTGCAGGGCGCGCTCCACATTTTGAGGGATAGCGATCGCTTTGGCAGGGTCCCCAGCGGTGACCGACAAACTGAAGGCACCGATGAGGTGCGCGCCGCCATGCAACTGACGGAGAGTCACAGTCAGGCGCGACTCGGGGCCAAGGCTCAGCGGTTCCGCCAGATTAAAGACTGCGTGATGAGATTGCCCCACTGCGGGATGAATACCCCAAGCAGTCTTTGCATCGCCGTCCATGGCGCGTTCAATTCCCCAGCCAGCTTGATTGAAATCTGCTGTGGCATCGGCCAGTTTAATTGTGCGGCCTTCCGCGACGTGGGGCTCAAAAACTTGCAATTCGATCTCGGAGAGATGCAGGTTGCCGTTATGGCATCGCCCCGGCCCACGCATCGGTAGCGAATCGTCAGCCTGCACATCCAGCCTCAGGGCAGTGATTATCGGCAAAGTTGTTATGGCAGACACGCAATAGGTGTCTTGGTCACTGGCCACGCCACTGGCCACAATGACACCTTCCGAGTTGCGACGCAGTGTCGCGCCAGCGGTAGACACAAATGTTTCCAGCTCGAGGTTTTGCCAACTTGCCGAATTCGCTTGCTGGTCTATCCACGCGGTCACCGTGGGTCCCCAGTCTGCCGACAGCAGAACGGCGGTGTCCTGACGATCGCAGGCAGCCAAGACCCCTTGCCATCGTCTGCGTTCTTGCCAGTCGTTCACCTCCGCGTCGAACGCGACATCCCCTTTTAGCACCCCCGCAAAAACCGCTTGCAGCGAGTAATAGTCCTGTTGCGTAATGGGATCGAATTTGTGGGTATGGCAGCGGGCACAATTGGCCGTGGTGCTGGCAAAAGCCGCCATGGTTTGTGTCACCAGATCGTCTCGGTCGAGATAGTCGAAGGTAACCGGTGCGGTACTAAATGTGCTCAAGTCAAATGAGCCGGCACCGAGGAACCCCAAAGCGGGGATTAGCTGCGGGTCGTTGGGGTAGAAGTGATCCGCGGCCAGTTGCTCGCGGATGAAACGCGGCCAGGCAGTGTCTTGATTGAGGGCTGCGATAACATAATCGCGATATCGCCAGGCGTGATCGCGGCCAATGTCATGTTCGTAGCCGTGCGAGTCAGCGAAGTGAATTGTGTCGAACCAGTGACGGGCCCAACGCTCACCATAGCGTGGCGAATCGAGCAAGCGATCTACTAAAGACTCATAAGCCCGAGAAGTACTATCGGCGACAAACGCTTCGACCTCCGCGTAGGTTGGAGGTAGTCCGATCAAATCGTAACTCACGCGGCGAATGAGTGTCCGGCGATCGGCCGGTGGCGAGGGACTGAGTCCCGCGGATTGCAGGTTTTGCCAAACGAAAGCATCAATCGGATGGTCAGGCCGTGCGCTTGGAACCGTTGGGCGATGCAGCGGCTTGAGAGACCACCACTCGGTATCGGCTAACTCGGCTTGCGGGCGAAGAACACGATCGTCAAAGGCCCCCTGAGCAATCCAACGGGTCAGAATGGCAATCTCGGATTCAGGAAGCTTATCGGCAGGCATCTGTAAGGCGTTGTCCTGATGACCGATGGCTCGTATCAACAAGCTCTGATCGGGTTTTTCAGGCACGACTGCCGGGCCGCGATCACCGCCAACTTCCCAACCCATGCGCCAATCGAGGGCCAAATTGCCTTCCATCGCCCCGGCCGCATGCGAATGGCACTCGAAACAACGCTGACGCAGCACTGGAACGACCTGTTCGTGAAAGAACTGTTGTTCGTCGGCTACACAACTAGCTGCCCACGGTAGCGACGAGCACAACAGCAGGGCTAAGCGTGTTAAGTCGATCACGGCAGGCTCGCAGTGGATGCGGTGGGGGTCTCCGCTGGGGCAGGTGGTGCGGAGACGCTATGGAAGGGGCAGGATTCCCTTCGATCTTAACACAAAACGCGCCAGCTGACCATTTTGGACTGCCGGTTGTCAAATACCAGAATTCGCCACCGGCTTCATTTTAACTTCAGGTTCGCTCGTTACGATGAGCTGACTCGGTGCTAAGGCGTCGTCTCAAAACAATTCTCCGCGCTGGTTCCCTCGCTCTCGGCCTGCGCAGCAGGCAATTGCGGGGGAGAGAGTTTTGGGACGACGCCTAAGTAGGTCAGAGGAATTGTGAATGTTATTGATGAGGCCAATCGGCATAGTGCCGCTTGGCAACTTTCCCAAATCTCAGGTGGAGTACGGTAAATGAAACGCTGGATGTTGGTTTATGGTGTCGTATTATTGGCAGGTGCATCAGCCATGGCGCAACCGCCGGGGGGCCGCGGCGAGGGGCTTGGTGGTCCCGGGCCAGATGGACCCGGTGGCCCAGGTGGACGGGGAGGACGGCCAGGCAATCTGGTGATTGAAGCTCTGGACACAGATCACGACGGAGAGGTCTCCGAGGCGGAAATCAAGAATGCAGCGACAGCGTTGGCCGCTTTGGATAAGAACAAAGACGGCAAATTGACCGAAGACGAATTTCGGCCACCACGCCCTGAAGGTGCTGGCGGACCGGGCGAAGGTCGCCAGGGTGGTCGCCCTGAGGGAGCAGGACCCGAGGGAGCAGGACCCGAAGGAGCCCCCGGACGTGGACCTGGACAGGGTGGTCCTGGCGGACAACGTGGACCTGGACGGGGTGGGCCTGGACAGGGTGGACCTGGAGGACCAGGCGGGCAACGTGGACCTGGCTTTGGCGGACCGGAAGGCCCTGGACCCGGCCCGGGTAGTCCAATGAGTCCCGACCCAGAGCGAATGCTCGAGCACGCCTTTGAATTTGATGCCGATAAGGACGAAAAACTAAGTAAGTCGGAATTGCAGAAGTTCATCGCCCAATTCATCCACCTTCATCCAGGCCCCGGTGGGCCAGAAGGTGGTCCTGGACCAGGTGGGCCTGGAGCAGGCGGACCCGGTGGCGGCCCACGTGGACCTCGTGGCGGTGCGGGCGGCCCCGGCGGAAGACCAGCAGAGGGCGCCAGCGAACGTCCTCGTCGCCCGGAATAAAGTGGCGCGCTAACGAAGTCGCAGGTATTGGTTGGGCCTGATCACGGTTGGGCCCGATCACCGCCTTCGTACGACTCCACTTGGCCAATGGTCAGTTCCGACAAGATTTTTGGGCAGGCCGCTTCCAGCATATCGAGCACTTTGGTGAACCCCTCGTCGCCGCCGTAATACGGATCGGGAACATCTCGCGGCCAACTTGCGTCCAGATAGTCGCTCAGCAGCCGCAACTTGGGGTTAACTCCTTCCGTCAGCGAAGCTAGCTCGCGGTAGTTGTTGCGATCCATGGCAACCACCAAATCGAACTCGGAGAAGTCGCGGCGGCTGACCATCCGCGAGCGACTGGTCAGATCGTAGTCTCGTTGGCTGGCTGCGGCTCGCATGCGTTTATCAGCGGGCTCTCCGATATGAAAACTACTGGTGCCAGCGGAATCGACGAAAACATCGGCGGAGCACGCGGCTGCTAGCTTTTGCATCACGCCCTCGGCGGCTGGACTGCGGCAAATGTTACCGAGGCAAACGAAGAGGATTTTTTTAGTCATGGCGAAATTCTAAATGTAGATTCGAAGAACGACGAGCTAAACTAATACTGAGAGCCCAATCTATGCTTAAATGAGCTGTAAGTGAATGGTCTCGTTTGGTATGCTAGAGCGAGGTGGCGAGTTGGGTCGGTCTTTCAAATTTAGGATTGGCTACATGCAAAAACGTTTTCGAATTGGCGATCGAGTTGTCTTCACTCGCGATAAACACACCACGAAACCAGGTCCTCGCGCCAAAAACGTCTTTGCCACCCCACACGGAGAGACGTACGAGTATCAAGTCGACAAGTTCTGGGTGGTAGCGGAAATTCAAAACGACGCCGAAATTGTCTTGCAGACTCGGCGAGGCAAGCGGCACAGCGTGCAGGCAACTGACCCTCGACTGCGGAAAGCATCCTTTTGGGAGCGTCTGCTCCACGCTGGCCGGTTTCCTTTGCTGAGTTCAAAACCTCTCTCCGAAGGTTCTGCTGCGCAGTCTGCGCCAAATTGAGTTACTGAGTCGGCTGGCGAGACAGTTAATGTAATGAGTCCGTTGGCGAGACGCTGTGGACGAGACGCTGTGAGATGTAGGGTGGGTCCGCAGCGAAGTGTAAAGGTACCGTCGGGAGCGCAACTGGGGGTGGAGTATGAGTTGCGCCTGGTTGTAGGTCAGTTGCCGGTCTCTCGCATATCACTATTTGTGACGTCGGATGGCCTCTAGAACCGCCTTACCCATATCCGCGGGTGATGGGGCAACAACAATTCCAGCAGCCTCTAACGCGGCTTGTTTCTCTGCCGCGGTCCCCTTACCACCCGAGATGATGGCACCGGCATGGCCCATGCGTTTGCCAGGAGGTGCGGTTGCGCCAGCGATAAAGGCGGCTACCGGTTTGGTCACGTGCGCTTTTACAAATTCGGCTGCTTGGTCTTCCGCATTGCCACCGATCTCGCCGATGACCAAAATCGCCTCGGTCTGATCGTCGTCTTGATAGAGTTGCAACAGATCGATGTAGGACGTACCAACGATTGGGTCACCACCTATTCCCACACAAGTCGACTGCCCT
>JBBQRC010000463.1:0-5007 GCA_038215215.1 Pirellulales bacterium | reverse complement strand
CGTGAATCGTAAGCTGCACTTTTTCGAGCACTTCTGCCCCCAGTTGCTTAGATGCCAGGATCCCTCCCAGTGGCAAAGGGCAATTCGTTTCTGCTTCCCAGCGGCTTCCTAGATCCTCAACGAGATAGAGTCCTTCGGCTTGCCAAGTAAATCGGCCTTCGTGGATGCAGACTCCAAAATCGGCTCGTCGTGCTCTCAACTCGGGCATAATATTTGAAAAGACAACGTGTCTTAGTTGTGCGGTCTGGGGGTAAAAAAGTCGAAACAGCAGCGTTGCCGTGGTGTGTTCGCCAGGGCAAATCGCAGTTTGTGAAGCATCTGTAGGCTGCGTTTTCTCTGCAGATGCCAACAGCAGCGGACCAACTCCGAACCCAAGTGCCGAACCACTTGGGAGCACGAGCATGCGATCGGCTAAATGCAGTGCGGCGTGAAAACTCGCTTTGGCAACGTCAAATTCACCGCGGAACAGGCGTTCATTCAACTGCTGGATGTCAAGCAGCTCGACTTGGAATTCTAAGCCGCGACAATCGACGAGGCGGTTGAGCAAAGCGTGAAATGCGAAGGTATCGTTGGGGCAAGTCGAAATGCCAAGTCGAATCGGCGGACTCATGGGTGGATCATTTCTGCGACGAGCGAGACGGCGGCCTGCATGGCCTGATCGATTTCCCAGTGGCGGTGATCGCGATCGCCTGCTTGATTACTAATACCGCGAACAATCTGCAATGGGATACCCGCTAACCGGCAAGCTGCGGCAACGGAAAAACCTTCCATGTCCTCGGCGGCTGCGGTCGGGAATTTGTTGAGCTTGAGTGCAACTTCTTCTAAGCTACTTGAGGCAGCGCAAGTGCTGAGTAGCAGTCGCGGCGTGGATGAAAGCTGAGCACCCGCCAATTCAATCGTCTCGGCGATGGCGGAGGATGCGCCGCCTGTTTCGTCTCCGCCCCACTGCTGCCAGCCCATTTCGCTGGCCGTTTGGAAACTCGTTCCACTCCCCGCTCCAATTCCGTAACACGCCACCGCATCAAAACGGCAGGCCGTGCCAACCGTTAGACGCCGTTGAAATGTGCCAGCAATACCGCACAGCACAACCTGCGAGGGACGATGCTGAGCGAGCAAATGGGCCGTGCGTGCGGCGGAGACCACTGGACCAAAACCTGCAATTTCGAATCGCCCTCCGTCTACTTCAATGTCTGAGCGAAGCCGCGGGGGAAAGTATTTTGCTTCGTGTGCGGTAGGAATCAGTACCAGCCAGTTCATCAGTTACTTGCCAAGCTTGTCGAGGGCATTGCGGGTGATTTGTTCCACGACGGGATCGGCACCTTTCAGGCCATGTGCCCAATCGGTACTGCCCACTGTCAGCACGGTGCCGCCCCGCGTGTACATTCCCATGACGGCGGCGCCTATCCGATCTTTAGGAAAGGGTTCGTACCAAAACGCGTCATCGGGCGCCCAGCGGGCTGGACAAGAGCCAAGGATCACAAAGTTTTCAGGAGTGCCATCAGTATGGGTCGGAACTGGTAAGCCATCCACCATTTTCATTTCGCAGCCGTCACACTCATAGCCCACGATGGTGTCTTTGCCTCCGAACTGCTCGCCACGTCGCAGCTTCGTATTCGCGAATATCCAATGTTCCGGCTGATGCGTTTCGTAAGCTGCCGGACCGTCCATGAATTGACCATGGCTGCGGTGGTAGCCGCCCCATAGAAAGCCAACTCCGGTGAGCGAATTTTCGGGCCGACCGATCAAGTGATGACTCCACAAACTGCTGAGTAATGGCTGTTTATCGGTGCGGAAGACTGGGTCGACATTGAACCACTGCTTCCAGCAAGTTAGCGCCCTCCCCTCTTCCTCGCTGCGCACTTGCCAACAGCAAGTGTTGCCGCTGAAGAAAGCCACGTTGCCGCCCTCCCCGATGAACTTTTCGAGATGATCTCGCATCGGCCAGGACCAGTATTCGTCGTGCCCCACACTCAATACCAATTTATAGCGCTGCAGCAACTCGGGGCGAAATTCCAAATCGCTATTTGCGGCGTATTCGAGGACATAGCCGTGGCTCTCGGCCCAGCGAATGAAAGGACCTTCCCAAGATTCAAACTGCGAACGTTGGGGACGATTGAAGGAGACGCGATGACCTTGCACTCCGTCGCGATCATGAAAGGCATACAGACTGTGCCCGCCCCAATTCGTGTATGCGTTGTAGGTGTTGGTAGCCAGTTGAATCAAGATTCGCGACGTGGCCCCTGGATTAGCGGCCCGCAAGATGAAGTAGCAACTTGACTTGGCCGACTTGGATGGTTCCTGCTCATCTTGGACCGACAGCTCGACATGGTAGTAGCCGCTTTTCCAATCCGCCGGGATCGGCAGTTGGATGGCAACTGGCCAATTGCAACCATGTGACGATGCCCGATCTGGAATAGGGTGTCTGGCGACGTCTACGACCTCGGTGGCGAGCACGACCTGGGGTGACGGTCCCTGGCGACTGATTTTCAAAGCGACCCGCTGGGTGCTGGACGACAAGTGAAACGCCACTGCATCACCAGGGGCATAGCTCAATTGATTCGTGTACCCCTCAACGAACAAGCCGCTGGGTAGCATTTGGTCGGCGGCGACGGGACCGGCAAAGGCAACCCAAAGAACGATCAGCGAAAGGGAGCCCAATCGCCCTGAATGCCCTGAATGTGGACCCATCATTGCTAATTCTCCTGGGAAGCGTCATGGTGCTGAAAAGGCAATTCCATTCAATGAACTGCCTATCTTTTAGCGGAATCGGCGCCAGCCGTCCGGTTTTGTACAGTTTTCATCAATCGACGCCGGGCAGCTCGCGCTGCTCCGCTACCAATTGAACGGTAATGGCTGAAAAGGAGTGACGCCGGATTATATCCCTCCCCACCGTGCGTGACAGTTGGCGATAGGTGTTCCATTCCCGTTCGCCAGAACAGTTCGTGACTGCCCGCCGAGCTCCAGCGAGGCCAGAGTTCGAAACAAACGGGGGAGTGGCGGCCTCCAACGCCGTGCGTTACTGCTCAGGTGGCTATTTCATCGCATCGAGACATCGCTTTTTCGCCAGCAAGACTTCGCGTTTTCCGCCAGCGGGTCCAGCCACTTTGCCCACTTCGAAGCCAACTTCAGCAAGCTGTTTACGGACCGCGCTCTTGACGCAGTAAGTCACAAATGTCCCGTCTTTACAGAGGCTGTCATAAGCCGTTCGAAAGACCTCCGGGCACCAAAGTTCTGGACAGGTGGCGGGGCTAAAAGGATCAAAGTAAACAGCATCGAACTGCACGCTGCTCTCAGCGCGGTAGTCAGCGGCGTTGCCCACAACTAACTCCAGTTCGATCGAATTGACGGCCTTCCACTTGTACATGCCTGGCAACGGCTCTGCCGGCAATGTACAACGCCATCGCATGAACTCCTCCAGCAGGCTCTGCGCCATGGAAACGACAGGCGAGAAATCCGGGTAGTTGACTTCGGTCAGCTTGCACTGGTCGAGTTTCAGCGAACGCAACAGCTCCGCCGGGAGCAACTTGAGCTCTAGAGCCCGATAGCGAAGTGGCGCGCCGTTGAGCGCAGCTACCGCAGCAGTAAGCCAAAACGCCGTCCCTGTCCCGAAGCCGTATTCGAGAACCTGGGTGGCTTGTCCGGCGGTCAATCTACGGTGAATGCCGCTATTAACCAGATAGACAGTCAGGGATTCTGCAACTGCACCACAACCACTATGGTAGGTCTCGTCCAGTTGCTCGTCCCACAAGGTGCGACTGCCGTCGTCGGTCGTTAACCACTGGAGACCCGGTGTCAGGCTGATGGATTTGGGACGATCCGGTAGAGGCATATCGCTGGACAACTTGCTAAACTGATGGGCACAGGAACGGCTCGAATGGCTCACATCATTGGGCTCAATGTAACGCTTGAACTAATTTACCTACAAGATAATCAATGATTGACAAGACAGCAGCCCGGACGCAACGCGTCGCGGTCATTGGCAGTGGACTGGGAGGGCTTTCGGCCGCTTGTGTGTTGGCAGCCCGCGGGCACGAGGTGACGCTCTTCGAGAAAAACGAATGGTTTGGAGGAAAGGCTGCCGAGCACCGTGCCGACGGCTTTCGTTTTGACATGGGTCCGACGATTCTAACATTGCCCGGGGTACTCAAGCGGATTTTCGAGGAAGCCGGCAAACGGATTGAAGACTACCTGCAGCTTGTTGAGCTCGACCCGCAATGGCGTTGTTTCTTTGAAGACGGCTGTTCGCTGGACTTGGTGTCCGACACGGTGGCCATGCAAGAGAACCTACGCAAACTGACCGGCAATAGCCTTGCAGGCGATGGTTATGAAAAGTTCATCGGCATGTCGAAGAGGCTACACGACGTTTCCGAACGGTTCTTTTTCTGGCGGAGTGTGGGTGGTATTTCGGATACGTTTCAGTCCTCTGGGGCATTCAATCTCGAAGTTTTGAAAGACGTTTTATCGCTCCGTATGGGGCAGTCGGTCGCGGCGGTGGTACGCAAGCATGTCCCCGATGCGCGGGTCGCGCAGATGATCGATCACTTTACGCAATACGTCGGCTCATCGCCGGAAGCCTCCCCGGCGGTGTTGTGTGGCATCGCCCATATGCAAACTAAAGAGGGTGTTTGGTATCCCATCGGGGGGACGCGCGCCGTCCCCGAAGCCTTGGCGAAACTGGCGACCGAGCTGGGTGTCGAAGTGCGGCTTGGGGCAGACGTCGAGGCGATTGAAACGGTGGGGAGCGAAGTCAGCGGGGTCCGACTGGTAGGGGGCGAATCTTTGCCTTTTGACGCGGTCGTCTCGAATTGCGATTCAGTGAGGACACACCGCGAGCTGCTCAGCGGTTACACGCATCCAACGCCCTTTACCCGCAAGCGCGAGTTCGAGCCCGCTTGTTCTGGTGTCGTGTTGTATTTAGGGTTGGACAAGGCTTACGATCACTTGCTGCATCACAATTTCGTGTTTTCCAAAGATCCCCACGAGGAATTCGAGTGGATCTATGGTCGT
>JBBQRC010000462.1:0-5018 GCA_038215215.1 Pirellulales bacterium | reverse complement strand
AAGAAATCGGCAACGCCGCGTCTTTGCTGATCCGTTTGCGCAAACAGATTCTGCAGGCTTAGAGAAATCGCCCTTAATATGGTCGACTAAACAGATTATACAGGCGTTTCGGTGGAGAACTTCCCCTCTCCGACGCGCCGGTCGAGTCTCGCGGTAAAGCCACGGCAGTCTCGCGGTAAAGCCACGGCACTGAGGTGCGCGACATTGAAAAATTGTTGGTTCGCCGATAAGCCGGGTTCTGTGCGTCGTGACATCTGACGATCCCACGATGACGGTCATTTATCTATAACCGCAATTGCTTGCGGCCTTTAGCAATCTACCCGAGAGTCCTCCGAGCCGAGCCGACTCGCACCTCTGCCGCTGGCACTTGTCCAGCCACACAGGCTTGCCCTCTGTTTGATCTTGCTTCGAGCGGGGTTTACCAAGCCGATCGAGTCACCTCAATCGCTGGTGAGCTCTTACCTCACCGTTTCACCCTTACCACGCATCAGCTGAACTGACCGTTCGGCGGTTTGCTTTCTGTGGCACTTTCCCTGACCTTACGGCCGGTCGTCGTTAGCGACCACTCTGCTCTGCGAAGCCCGGACTTTCCTCTCCTGGATCTCTCCAGCAGCGACCATCTGGCGAACCAACACTTGTATTGTACCCCTAGCGAGCGTGCCCGGGGAATTTTTATTTTGGCTCAACCACCTGTTCGGCATTCTCCAGCAATTGCGCGATGAGGGGCAACAGTTGCTTCTTGCGACTGACCACATCGTCCAACTTGTAGAGAAACCTTTCCAGTCGCGGATAATTGATTTCTTCCCAAAAATCAGGTTCGCGCGACATCAGCAGCAGGCTGCCGTTGGTGACAATGTCGGTTACCAAAAGCGCCGAAAAGTCAAGTTGACGTTCGCGGGTAATCTGCACTAACGCCTCCAAGAGTTCCTGACGGCGATTCCAAAATAATTCGAAGCCAATCTCTTCGATCTGAGAAATTGAAAACCGATGCCCACGCTCGTCGAATTCTTTGCAATCTTCGCGGACCACCTGTTCCGGCGTACAAGAGCGTAGGGGCGAACCCACGGCAAAAAATTCTTTGGCAAAGTTATCCAAGTCCACTTCACAATATTCGCTCAACCATGCCAGCGCATTGCGATCGATATCCGTGGCGGTGGGGGATCGCAAGTAGAGTGTGTCGGAGATAATGCCCGACGCCATGCATAAAGCGATCCCGGGACTTGGCTTCAAGCCAGCGGCTCGAAATTGGCGGGCTACCAAAGTGCAAGTGGAACCGACCGGTTCATTGATAAACCGAATTGGTTGCGTCGAGCGTAGACTACCACCTAAACGATGGTGATCGAGGACTTCGATAATCTCCGCCTCGTCGGCCCCTAAAACAGCTTGCGTCAATTCGTTATGGTCCACCAACACTAACTGCGTCTTGGGAGGCGAAATCAAGTCCGACTTCGACAGCACACCAAACAAATTCCCCTCGTCATCGAGCACCGGAAACAAGCTCTGTCGAGTCCGTTCGACCAGCACCCGCGCTTCTGCCACTGGCATTTTAGAAGAGAGTGTCACGCAATTGGTTTGCACGGCAGAATCGACACGCCGCGCCGACTTGATTCGCATCGTGGTTGTGGCCGTATCAAATGGACAAGTAATGACTGTCACATTATTAAGCTTGGCCAGTTGCAAAAGTCCCGGTGAAAGCGAGTATCCACCGGTGATCACCAACACCTTCACACCGTGCTCGACCGCCGGTAACTGGATCGTCGGGCGATCGCCGCTTACCACCACCAGTTGAGAGGGCGGCAACTGATGCAATCGCTTGGTGAATCCCTCGGCGCTCATCGCGCCGACCATCACCAGCAACTCACTGTTTTCGTCGGAATCGACAACGTGCAGGAATTCTCCTTTGATGACGTCACAGATTTTGTGCACGCTGCTGGCGACTTGCCGCGAGCGAATAGGGTCCGAGTCCCCTTCGAAGACGACCTTGAGCAAATCCAGCAAGGTTAAAATGCCGACAAACTTCCCCTTCTGATCAAGAATCGGCAGCGCCCGCAGATCCTTACCTTTCATTTTCTCATAGATTTCGTAGAAAACTTCGTCGCTGTTGGCGGTAATCGGTGTTCGCTCGCACACGTCCGCAACTTCGGGCCGAACATCCATGATGATCCGCGGGGCTGGGATTCCGGCCACTTTCAAAGCATATTCGGTACGTTTGTTGGGTGCGCCACAACAGGCGGCGATGGCGTCCGGCCGGGTCGTTTGCTGGAGATAATCGGCGTAAGAGATGGCGGCACAGATCGCGTCGGTGTCAGGATTGCGATGACCAAAGACAAATACGGGCATGGGAAAGGAAACCGTCAAGGTAAGATGCAAAACCGCTTCGAATGTTCTGCCGCTATTCTGTCCCAAGCTCGCTGGTTTTACTATTCGCCTTCTGCAACTTTTCCCCCACGCGGCTGAAACTTTGCGGCCTGTGTTCCGAATCTGCTGCCCGTAACAACCAATCTCGCTACAAAAAATTCACGCGCGTTCAAGCGGGAAGGCCAAAACCTGGTCAATGGACTGCACCTGCATCGCCACCATCAGCAATCGGTCAAGACCTAAAGCGCAGCCGCTACAGGCAGGCACACCGGCCCGCATTGCGCCGATCAAGCGACTACTAACCGGCAGCGGAGTTTTGCCACTGAGCCGCCGTTTTAACTCCGTCCCCTGGTTACGCAGCTCGAGTTCGGCGGCATCGAGCAATTCGTGGTAGCCATTGGCGAGTTCAATTCCGCCGATAAACAGCTCAAAGCGTTCGGCTGTGCGGGGATCTTCATCCGACAAGCGGGCTAAAGCAGATTGTGAAGCGGGATAGTGGCTCACGATGGTCGGCTGTTCAAGCCCCAGTTGTGGCTGGATGACTTCCGAAAACAGGAGATCCAGCCACGCATCGCGATCATTGCTCCAGTCCTGCGTTACGCCCAACTTGAGCGCGACGCCCAAGGCGGCCAACTCCTGGACTGTCGCGGTCAAGGGATCGATGCGGGCGAAATCCAAAAACACCTGCTGGTATTTCCGTTTTTGCGCGGGCCCTGTACCAATCGCGGCTTGGACCAAGCGGTCCAACAGTGCGATCCCGGCAGCCAAATCGTCACCCACTCGATACCATTCCACCATGGTGAATTCGGGGTTGTGGTACGCACCGCGCTCCCCCGCACGAAAGACGGGCCCAATGCTATAAATCGCCTGCAAGCCCGCGGCCAACAACCGCTTCATGGCAAATTCCGGCGAGGTTTGCAAATACAGCTCCCGCGTGCCCGCTTCGGGGCAAGCCAAGGCATCCGCGGCTAGGCGGACCGGTTCGATATGCAAGTCGACCACCGTATCATGGCTGAGGACCGGAACATGAACTTCCATCACACCCTGTTGGTGAAAGAATTCACGCACTCGCCAGACAACCTCGCTACGGTGTTCCAGAGCAGCACAAGTTGCTGTGGGCTGCCACGTGGTGCCGTCGTCCATTTCATCCTCATCAGAAAACTTGGCAGGGAGGCGGACTAGCTAGGCACGACGATTGAGCATGAACAGCTCGTACATAGGATCGGCGATTTTATCCGCACTTGCGTTGCTCAGTTCTTCCGAAAGAACTTGATCAAGTTGACCTTGGAAAATTTCCTCGGCTCGTCCGCCATGGAAATATTCGGAGGGTTGCTGTGAACTGCGGAAGGCTTTGATCATTTCGGCAAAAAAAGTCTGGCCAACAAAATCATGAAACGCCTCGCGCAGGGCATCGGGAGCTCGGACCTGCGATTCGCTATTTTGGGCTGCATTATCCAGTAAAGGATTGACTGGCTGAGGTGTGGGCAACGGCAATGCGAACTGCTGATTGGCGGGGGATGAGGTGTTGTAAATATTCATAGTTAGCTCAATCAAATCCGGTTTGACAACTTCCCCGTCACATCACGGGCGGATGCCATCTGCGGCCCAGTTACTCGACTACGAGCTCGCCGTAAAGCACACCCTGTCGCTTGAGGGCTTTAATAATCGCAATTACGTCACTCGTAGGAACTTCTAATTTGTTCAAGGCATCGGTCAAGTTCTTCAGTTTAGCACGTGGTTGAGAGGGGTTCTCCGGATCAAAGGGTACGAAGCCACCCGTTCCAGGACGCGCTTCGATCGAAAGATTCTTGTGTGTAATGGCGACCGGCGAGAGCAAGACATCTTCGCCAATGACCACGACTCCTTCACGCTCGTTAATCACGACTCGCTTTTTGTTTTGCACATAAGGCAATGGCATGTCCATGATCAGTGATACAAACTTTACAGGTGTCTCTCGATAGAATTTGGGGATTGTGACTTCGACGTGCAAGGAATCGATGGCTTGCGCGATCATCTGCAGATCGGCTGACCGGGAAGCGCCTTCGCTGCCGCTGTTGCTCAGTCCAGAGAGCCCATTGCGATTGAGGGTGTTAATTTCATCTTCGATATTCTGGGCGGTTGAAAAGCTGCTGAAATTGGAGTCCAGAATAAGTGTGATCTTGTCCTGATCGACGAACTCATTTCGAATCGTCGCCTCCATTTTGCAACCGCTGTGAACGGTCCCGTTGGTGGGTGTCCCAGGATTGGAGAGCGTGATGGGGCCTTGAGCCAGGGCATACACCGTCGGTCGATCCGCACGAGGACCAAGCAGCGGCGTTAGCATGAGAATGCCACCATCCAGACTTTTGGCACTGATCGCGCTAATCGTGCAATCCATGCTGTCACCCTGTTGAGCACCGGCTGTGGGCACGTTGGCGGTCACGAAGACCAAGGCCACATTGCCCGCTTTTTCGATCTCATCGAGCTTGGGGAAACCTTGTGCGTCGGTGGTAATGTTGCTCCCCATCAGTTGCATCATCCGGGCAAGTGCGCGCGCGGTGGGCTTGACCTTCTCATCGCCGGTGCCTTTAAGTCCCACGACTAGTCCGAGTCCCTGCAGGGTGTTTTCTTCTTGCCCTTTCAAGCGACAAATATCGCGCAGTCGCAATTGATCATCGGCG
>JBBQRC010000461.1:0-5021 GCA_038215215.1 Pirellulales bacterium | reverse complement strand
GCTGGCTGGACTCTCCAGGGTCAAACGCTGGGGGGAAATTTTCATAACTGGACGCTCAATAAGCATCAGCAGATCTGTGCCGTGATGGGTGATGCAGCATCCAGTGGCGCTGCCGGTGCAATGGTGGCCACCAGTCTGCAGACGGTTGTGGAAACCTGCTGGAACGCCAGTCACCGTCCGTCGCAGGTCCTCACGAAGGCCAATGATGTGTTATGGTCGGCCGCAGAGGGTGACTGGCGTAGCTCACTTTGTTATTTGCAGATTCATCCCGAATCGGGATCTACGCAATTGGCCATCGCGGGAAACATTCACGCTTACCTGATCAGTAGTCGCGGTCATCGCGTCGTCGCTGCAAATACGACCATGCTAGCCGTGCAACCAGATTGCGCGTATCGCAACGAGCAAATTTATCTTGAAGCGGGTGAACTGCTGCTAATTGCTTCGGCGGATGTCGTAGGGGGACCACACCGCGGCGGCTTGACGCAAGACGCGCTGTTGAAAGTGATTCGCGACATGTACGAAGATCCTACCAACGATATACTTGATCATATCGCGCGTCTGCTGCCAATGCAGTTGGCCGATAATGTCCAGTCATTCGATCGCAGCCTCATGCTCGTCCGCCGTCGGTTCTAAGTGTAGTGCGTGACGTACACTTTGAAGAAATTCACCGCCCACCCGCGAAAACAGCTTTTCCCACTGGGTGAACCTTACTGAGTGAACCTTACTGGGCAGGCAACAAATTTCCAAGCAGGTGAAATGGTATGCCCCACCACCAAGTTCTCAGTGCGTTAGGTTGGTGCATCGCGCTGGCTCTCGTCACTTCGCCGCTGCAAGCCGAGCCACCGGTGGAAGTCTTAGACCGTGGTTTAGTGGCCTTAAACCAGGGGAGTTCCGGAGTCTTTCTGAGTTGGCGGTTGTTGCAGACGGATGCACCAAATATTGGCTTCAATGTCTATCGACAAGCGTCAGGAGCTGCACCCGAGAGGCTGAACGAACAGCCACTTAGGGCTGCGACTGTATTCACCGATATGGGAGCCGATTTCACGCAACCGCAAGCCTACTTCGTGCGTCCCGTGGTTTCTCACTCAGAGGGAGAATCGAGCAAACCGTTTCGATTCGGAATTGCCCCGCCAACTCGAGACTATTTGGCAATACCTCTAGTGCTCCCGCAGGGTTATCACGCGAATGACGCTTCGGTAGGCGACGTCGATGGGGATGGTCAGTACGAAATAATCCTGCATGCCGCCAACGTAGGACGGGACAACTCGCAAGGTGGTCTCACTCAACCAGCAATTCTTCAGGCTTACCGCCTGGACGGTTCCTTGTTGTGGACAATTAACTTAGGCAAGAACATACGTGAGGGAGCTCATTACACCCAGTTCATGGTGTTCGACTTTGATTCCAATGGGAAAGCGGAACTGATCTGCAAGACGGCGGACGGAACGGTTGACGGAATTGGCAAAGTGATCGGTGACCCTGCGGCCGACTATCGCATCATGCCACCTGCTGAATCGAATGGGGCACAACTTGCTCCTTCGGATTCGGCTTCGAATCGTGCCACGCGCGGCCGCAATGTCCCCAATGATATTGGCAAGATCTTATCTGGCCCAGAATATCTCAGCGTTTTTGAAGGATTGACTGGGGCCGCTATCGCTTCCGTCCCGTATGTTCCCTCACGCGGCGAAAGCACTGACAATCCGTCACGCGCAGAACAACAGGCGATGTGGGGTGATAATTACGGCAATCGCATAGACAGATTTCTCGCTACCGTAGCGTATTTGGATGGCGTGCATCCGAGCGTGGTCATGTGCCGTGGCTACTACACTCGAACTGTCGTGGCCGCGTGGGACTTTCGCAATGGCAACTTGGTGCAGCGGTGGGTCTTCGACAGCGACGCAGTTGAACGTAAAGAGCGCGAGAATCGTTGGCGTGGACAGGGCAATCATAGTATCGCCACTGCGGACGTCGACGGCGATGGGCGAGATGAGATCATCTATGGCGCTATGGTGATTGACGATGACGGCCAGGGATTGTATTCAACTCAGCTTGGCCACGGCGATGCGCAACATACGAGCGATTTAGATCCCTCTCGTCCCGGTCTGGAGATCTGGAGCATCCATGAAAACGAAAAGGCAACGCCGGAGTTCATCGGCGCGGAAATGCGCGACGCACGCACCGGCGAAATCATCTTTGTGGGTGCACGGGGACGTGATGTTGGTCGCGGACTGGCGGCGGATATCGATCCCCGTCATCTCGGCTATGAAATGTGGGGCGGGTCCAATAATTTATTCAACTGCCAAGGAACTGTCATCGGTCGTTGCCCACGCTCGCAAAATATGGCCATCTGGTGGGATGGCGACTTGCTTCGCGAACTGCTTGATGGCGTCAGTATCTCGAAATGGGATTATGAAAACGAAAGGGAAATTACACTCTTCGACGGCCGCCAACAGGGCTTGGTGTCCAACAATGGCAGTAAATCGAACCCTTGCCTTTGTGCCGACATTCTAGGTGATTGGCGCGAAGAAATGATTGCCCGCAATGCAGACAGCAGCGAATTAAGAATCTATGTATCTACGGTTCCAACACAGCACCGATTGAAGACGCTAATGCACAATCGCCAGTACCGCGTTGGTGTCGCCTGGCAAAATGTCGGCTACAACCAACCACCACACCCAAGCTTTTTCTTGGGCGAAGGGATGAAGCCTGTGGATTAGCGGATATGCAGTTGTGGACGGGCTTGCGTCAGCACACACTGCAAATTCAGAGCTCGCTGATGGCCCGACAAGTACTCTGCAGTGCACCTTGATGGCTGCGAACCAGGGCTTGAGCACGCTCACCGCGCTCGCGCCCCGCTTGACGATCTGCCAATTGCTGCTCCATCCAGGGGAGAATATCGGTCAAGTCAGCCAGCCGAATGGCGGCTTGGTGCGCTAACAGCAATTGGCTGATGTCGCGAAAGTTAACGGTGTTCGGGCCAAACGCTACATTGGCGCCATAAGCAGCCGGCTCAAGCATATTTTGTCCGCCGCGATTACCGAAACTACCGCCGACCAAGGCGAGCTCTGCCAAGCCCCACCACCAGCGGAGTTCACCGACCGTATCCACCAACAGCACGTGCCAACTTTCACTAGCCACCGCGTCGCGCAGCGTGCTGCGTCGCACTACATCCAGCCCTAAAGATTTTAACTCGCGGTGGACTGCCTCAAATCGCTCGGGATGACGCGGCACTACGACCAACCGCAAGTCTGGATACCGCTCCCTCAATCGCTTAAAGGCTTGAGCGGCGGTCAGCTCCTCGGGCGACTGGGTACTACCAGCAATCCAGACGATGTGATGGGCCTGTAGTCCCACTAAGCGGCGGAGTTGCTCGACTTGATCGCACTGCCTGTCGAAGGTCACATTGTCGAACTTCAGTGAGCCCGTCACGCGCACGCACGCTGCCGGCACGCCACAAGCCCGAAATCGTTCCGCGTAGCTTTCATCCTGCGCAGCCACCAATCGCAACTTGGCAAACATCTTGCGAGTCACAAACAACCAGCGTTGGTAACCGCGAAAACTGCGTTCGCTGAGCCGCGCGTTAACCACAACCACAGGAATTTTCCTGTGGCTGGCCGCGCGTATAAAATTCGGCCACAGCTCCAGTTCGCCCAGGATGATAAGAGACGGTTTGATGCGAGCCAAAGCCGCGTTGACTGACCAGGTGAAATCAAGTGGGTAATAGATCAACCACTCGTCAGTCATAATCTTCTGCGCCAGTTCCATACCTGTTTGCGTGGTCGTTGAAACCACAAAATGAGCGTGCGGATTTTCAGCACGCAATTGCTGCAACAGCGGCTTTAGCAATTGAATTTCGCCCACGCTGACGCCGTGCAACCAGATCGCGCCCCGCGTTGTTTCAACATTTCGTGTGGCATACGCATTGGGAACAGGCACGCGGCCAAATAGTTTTTGCCCTAAGCCCTGGCGATAGCGGTTGGTCGTCAACGCCCGGTAAGCTATCCAAGGCGAGGCGAGTATGAGGACCGCGAGATAAATAGCATTCAGCATAATTCCCTTTCGCTCTCACTTTTGATCCGCAAAAGTTGCTGCGTCCGCAGAGGCGAAAGGCGCTGGTGCGATGCGCCATGACAGAAACCGATCGCCACAACGGCTGCCCTGTCGTAACAGGGCTAAGCTCGTTGCGACCTACGTAGAGATGGCTAGCTATTACGTCCATGGCAGGCTTTGTATTTCTTGCCGCTGCCACACGGGCACGGATCATTACGCCCAACTTTGGCACCCATGTTGCGAATCGGTTCAGGTTTCCGCTCGCTCTCCCCCGCACGCTCGGCAACGGCCAAGTCGTTGGTCTGCTGCTGCATTAGCGGAGAAGCCGGCGCGTCATGATGAGCCTCGCTTTCGACCCATGTGCTGTTTACAAAATCATCGTCCAGAGTCTCCATGCGGAAAATCAAATCGGTCATGCGTTCGCCAATCGAGAACCACATCTGACCGTACATCCGCATCCCTTCCCGTTTATACTCCACTTTTGGATCCATCTGCGCATAGCTTTTGAGGCTAATCGCGCTCCGCAGGTGGTCCATGGCCAATAGGTGATCCTTCCAGGCTGCATCCACGATGCTGAGTAGAACCTGTCGTTCCATGCGGCGAATCTCAGGATGGTAACGGTCATCGATCGCTTGCTTGACCTGTCGTTTCAGTTGCTCGTAGTCCAGTGTCCCCAAATAGTCTGGAGCCAGCTTCAGTCGCAGATTGTCATCAAACCAGCTACTCAGGGAATTCAGCGCTCCGTTACCGCCCGATACTTCACGTGCCGCGGTCTTGGCATCTGCACCACTATAAAGCTGCTCAACTTTCGCCAAAGCCTGCGTGGTCGTTTCTTCGGCCTTCTCATAGTTGGCAACACTGTGTCTCGTCAGCGCCGCCCGGACGTCGTTAAGAGTCTCGCCGGTGACTTCTTCAGGCGAGACGGTGACTTCAAAACGGGCGGCCGCCCATTTGGCCAGCGAAGCGTGGTCAAG
>JBBQRC010000460.1:0-5026 GCA_038215215.1 Pirellulales bacterium | reverse complement strand
ATTGGTGGTGTCTCACGCGAATTCTACGAACGGGTGTTCGCGTATTACGACACTTCTACCGCCTGGACGCGAGAAACACGCGCCGACTATTTCAAGCAGCGCAAAGCAAATAGTGAAAATGAAAAATCGATGTGGACCTTTGAACCCCAGGTGGCCACAGCCATTTACACCGCCATGCTTGCCGAAGCTCAGATTGACGTTGTCTTCTCCGAGCGGCTCGATCTGAAAAATGGGGTCATCAAAAACGGTACCCAGATACGCAGTTTGGTCATGGAGAGTGGACGTAAGTTCTCGGGTCAGATGTTCATTGATGCCACCTACGAAGGGGATTTGATGGCCCAGGCGGGTGTCAGCTATCACGTGGGCCGCGAAGCGAACAGCCAGTACGGCGAAACGATTAACGGCTTGCAGACGCAAGGATCTGTGCACCATCAGTTTGTCAAGAACGTCGATCCGTACGTCTCGCCCGGCCATCCCGAAAGCGGTCTGCTGCCACGCGTTTGGCCGGCACCGCAAGGTCAGGATGGAGACGCAGATCACCGCATCCAAGCTTACAATTTCCGTTTATGCACCACCGATATCGCAGACAACCGTCGCCCTTGGCCGCGGCCGGCCGGTTACGACGAGAAGCAATTCGAATTGTTGTTGCGGAATTTCGAAGCGGGAGACATGCGCATTCCCTGGAATCCCCTCTGGATGCCAAATCGCAAAACCGACACCAACAATAACTTCGCGTTTAGCACCGACAACATCGGCATGAATTACGACTATCCAGAGGCTGACTATGCCACCCGCGAAAAAATTTGGCAAGAGCATGTTGATTATCAACAAGGACTCATGTGGACACTGGCCAATCATCCTCGTGTTCCAGCGGAAGTGCGCGCAGTCTTCAACCGGATTGCCCTGGCGAAAGATGAATTCTTGGACAACGATAACTGGCCAAGACAACTGTATGTCCGCGAAGCGCGGCGCATGGTCTCCGATTACGTGATGAGCGAAAAGAACTGCAAACGCGCCGCGGTAGTGCCAGATAGTGTGGGCATGGGCGCCTACAATATGGACAGCCACCATACCCAGCGATATGTCACGGCGGAGGGTTTTGCTCGCAACGAGGGAGATATCCAGATCGGCACGCGTCCCTATCCGATCAGCTATCGCAGCATCCGTCCCAAGGCAACCGAGTGCACCAACTTGTTAGTCCCGATCTGCATGTCAGCCAGTCATATCGCCTATGGCAGCATTCGCATGGAACCGGTGTTTATGGTGCTCGGGCAAAGTGCCGCGACAGCGGCTGTGTTGGCCATCGATGCTCAGACAACGGTACAACAAGTGGATTACGCAGTACTTGGCGCGCGGCTGGTGGCCGACCAACAGATGCTCGATTTCGAATCCCCCGCTTTGCCGGCCTCAGTCAAATTGACCAAGGCACAGTTGGGTGGGATTGTCGTCGATGATGCGGACGCAGTGAGGGTCGGCTTTGATCAAGTTGGTCAGACGGTTTCGCCGTTCGTAGAAGCCGGTTATGCGCACGACGGTGATAGTGAAAAAGGACATCAGTCCGCGCGTTTTGTACCCACGCTTCCTCAGGCGGGTAAATACGAGGTCTTACTTGCCTACACGGCCCATGCAAATCGTGCGACCAATGTACCGGTGACCATTCACGGGGTAAACGGCGAACGTACGGTCATTGTGAATCAGCGCCAACAGCCTCCCGTGCGTGGTCTGCTTTACTCATTGGGCGTATTTGATTTTCCGGCTGGTCGCGATGGCTACGTCGAGGTCTCGAATGCGAAGACCAATGGACATGTGATTATCGATGCAGTGCAGTGGCTGGCCCAGTAGCGTGGTGCCTTATCAATCCAACACAGGACAAAAAAGCCTATGAAAATTCCACCAGTTCAACTTATGCAATTTCACGCTCGCGGTTTGGCTGTGTTGGCAATCCATGTGCAGGTGATGTTTTTTAGCGCCTGCGCGCCAGCTCAAGACAAACTGCAGCAGGCGGGTGCTTTGTTGGCCAAGGCCACAACCGACTTAACGAGTCAACGTTATGAGGCGGCGGTACGCCAAGCGACGGCAGCAGCTCAATTAGCCCCGGACTCGGCTCGTGTACAGCAAAATGCAGCGGAGATCGTATTTCTGGCTGGCAAGCCAGACGCCAGTTTGCCGCTGTTCGATCGCGCCAACGAACTTGATCCGACCAATGCGCCTCACAACTGGCAACGTGGGATAGCACTGGGGATCGCAGGCAAGTGGGCTGAAGGTGCCGCCCAGTTCAAGCAACACCATGATGTGAACCCTGACGACGTGGAAAACTCAGCCTGGTATTACTTGTGTGTTGCCAAGTCGGAAAATCTTGAGGCGGCGAAAAAATCGGTGATTCCCAGCCGTGGTGATGGACGGCAACCGATGATGAGCATTCTGCAAATGCTCAAGCAAGAAAAGCAGCCGGCTGATGTGCTAGCGGCCGCCGAAGCCAACACCGCCGCGGGGGCCCGACGCAACATGGCGTTGTTTTATGCTGACCTCTACATCGCCATGTTTTACGACGCCGCAGAGAATGCCGAAGAAACACAGAAGTACTTGGCCAGCAGTGTGGGACGCGGTAGTAGTGGTTATATGGTTGATACGGCCCGAGTTTACTTGGAACATCGATTTCCCAAACGGTCGAAATAGTTTAACCAGAACGTAAAGTACTTAATCTTCGTTAAACATTGCCCGATCGGCAAGACAAACGCTAAGCGTGATGTAGGCTTGGACAGCCTGTTTTACCGCACTTAGGTATGCCTTGTAGGATCGAGCGTTATGAAGACCCTTAATCAGCCCCTCAGAACACCCGAACAAAACAAAGCTGAAGAATTTGAACAAACCAAGCGTCGGATACATAGCAAACTAGTTGATAAGCTTGACCTGAGTCGCATCGGCGACATGAAGGGTGACGTGCTCCGCCGCGAAATCCGCTTGGTCGTGGAGCATCTTTGTGACGCGGAAAATACGCTGCTTAATCGCGGTGAGCGCGACAAGATCATTGAAGAAGTTTTGGACGAGACCTTCGGCCTGGGACCGCTCGAAATGTTGCTGAAGGATTCGTCCATCAGCGATATTTTAATCAACGGTCCAAAAAACATCTTCGTGGAACGTCGCGGTCGCTTGGAAAAAACCGATGTCGAATTTCGCGACAATAACCACTTGATGCAGATCATTGATCGCATCGTTTCCAAAGTGGGTCGACGGGTCGACGAGACGTCCCCAATGGTCGACGCACGGCTCGAAGATGGTTCGCGCGTTAATGCGATTATTCCCCCCTTGGCATTGGATGGTGCGGCCGTCTCGATTCGCCGCTTTGGTACCAACCCACTAAAACTAGAGGACTTGCTGAACTATAAAGCGATTACGCCCGAAATGGTGATGTTATTGGAAGCCTGTATCAAGGGCCGACTCAACATGATCATCTGCGGTGGTACCGGTTCCGGTAAGACAACGTTGCTGAATACGCTCAGCAGCTTCATTCCCAACGATCAGCGGATCGTGACGATCGAAGACGCAGCCGAGTTGCAGTTGCAACAAGACCACGTCGTGCGATTGGAAACACGTCCGGCCAATATTGAAGGGACGGGTGGAGTGTCAGCCACCGACTTGGTGAAGAACGCTTTGCGTATGCGGCCAGAGCGGATCATCATCGGCGAGTGCCGTGGTGGCGAAACGCTGGACATGCTGCAAGCCATGAACACCGGTCACGACGGTTCGCTGACCACCATCCACGCCAACAATCCCCGCGACGGTATCGCCCGACTTGAGACACTGGTCATGATGGCCGGCTTTGACTTGCCGCTCAAGGCAATTCGCCAACAGATTTCCTCAGCAGTTAACGTGATCATCCAGGCCAATCGCTTGCAGGGTGGACCGCGTCGAGTGACTCATATCACAGAAATCACTGGGATGGAACAGGATACCGTGGTCATGCAAGACATTTACCGCTTCGTCCAAGACGGTATCGATGAAAACGGCAAGGCACATGGTCACTTCGAGTGCACAGGTGTCCGTCCGAATTTCATGGCGCGATTGGAACAATCCGGTGTACGTTTGCCGGCAAGTGCGTTCCGCCAACGCGAGATCATGAAAGCCTAGTTGAGTGGTTGCTTAGTTTTCCGCCTTGAGGTGGGGAACAAATTCATACGAATATTTTCCGAGAGTTCGCCCATGTTACCGCTGATCATCATGGTTTCTGTAGGACTTGGCGTGGCTGCCTTGGTTGGCGGCATCGCTGTGGCGCTGCGTCCAACGTCCGAAAGTATGGCCGAGGATCGCCTTTCCGCCTTGACGGTGGGTAAGGGAATTCGCAATGGCGACGCGGATCGACCGAGCTTGCTGAGCAGTCCACTCGATGATTCACGCTCTGTGGCGGACGATCTACTGGCCAGATTAGGTGACATTCGGCACTTGATGGATCAGGCTGACGTGCAGATGTCCGGCAGCAAGTTCTTGACGATTTGCGTTATTGCCGCCACCTTTGGTGCAGTTATTTGTCTTGCCACTCCGACCCCTAAATACTTGTTACCACTGTTTGCGATTTCGACCGGTGTCCTGCCCTTATTCTGGCTGACATTTCGTCGCAATTATCGGATGAATCGTTTCAATAAGCAGCTACCTGAAGCGCTCGAATTGCTGAGCCGCTCATTGAGGGCGGGCCATTCGCTAGCCGCTGGCTTTGGGTTAATTGCCTCTGAAATGCAGGCTCCGATTGCCAACGAGTTTGGACGTGCGTTTGAGGAACAAAACTTCGGGGTCACGCTGGAAGATGCCTTGGAATCGATGACCAAACGCGTACCCAACATGGACTTAAGGTTTTTTGCTACCGCGGTCCTGCTACAACGTCAAACCGGCGGTGACCTGGCGGAGATTCTCGACAAGATTGGCAAACTGGTTCGTGAACGATTCAAGCTGGCGGGGACCATTCAGGCCTTGACGGGTGAAGGACGCTTGTCAGGTATTGTGCTGCTCGCGTTACCACCCACGCTGTTTGTCA
>JBBQRC010000459.1:0-5030 GCA_038215215.1 Pirellulales bacterium | reverse complement strand
GGGGCTAACGTTCTGCCGCAACGCTGTGGCTGGTCAATCGGTTTGGACGATATGTGGGTATTCGGCGTCAATTAAACGCGAATGGCCCAGCGGAGTTTGGCGGACGCCGAACGTGGGTTGGCGTGTTGCTCGGCGAACGCGGGACGGATTATTTCGTCGGATATCTGCGCATAAGTCCCGCTGGCAAGTCCTGATTTAAAAGCACTTTTTACTCGGCGATCTTCGCCGGAATGAAAACTTAAGATCGCGACCCGTCCTCCTGACTTCAAGGCGGCGGGGATTTGTCTCAGTAGTGCATCAAGTGCACCAAACTCGTTGTTGACGGCAATCCGAATCGCTTGGAAAACGCGTTGAACCGTGGCGCTCGTGATTGCCTCAGCTTGATGCGCCGTGGCGCGGCGCACGACAGTCACCAGCGATTGCGTGGTCGTCAGCGGAGATCGCGACTGAGCTTCCAGGATCGCGCGAGCCAAGGACGCTGCTTGCGGTTCATCTGCGTTATCCGTGAGTTGCTGTTCCAAATCGTCCAGCGATATTTTTGCGAGCCACTCGGCTGCAGAGAGACCTTTCCGAGGATTCATGCGCATATCAAGTGGGCCGTCCTGCTTATAAGAAAAACCTCGTGCCGGATCGTCGATCTGCATGGATGATAATCCCAGATCAGCCAGCAGCACATCAGCGCCCAGCGGTGCATGAGTAGCGAGTGTATGGGCTAGGCCAACAAAGTTTGATTGAACGACGACTAACGACTCTGGCTCGCACGGCAGTGCACGTAATCGCAACTCTGTTTTTGGCAGTTCGAGCGGGTCGGCATCGATGGCAATCAATTTCCCTCCTGGTTGGATCGCTTGCAACAAGTGGCTGGCATGCCCACCATGCCCCAGCGTGCAATCAACGACCGTTTCGCCAGCCATTGGCCTGAGCACTTCGAGAATCTTTTGTACCATAATCGGACGATGCGACCCCGCCAGCGTTTTACCGCTGGCCAGGATTTTCTCAACGTCTGCGGCGTAGCGTTCAGGCTGATGCTCTTTGTATTTCTGATCAAACCGACGAGGGTTCTTGCCTTTGTAGCGTTCGCGTCGTGGCGGTTTGCCAGCAGAGGAATCAGTCAATGTATCGCTTGCGTAGTACGTGAGCCTGAAGGCTCACTAGGGGTACGGAAGAACGTGGCCGCAACAAACTCCAATTTACTCGGTCTGCAGAGTGATTGCTGCGCGACCACCCAATCGAGTACCATGACATGACCTTCCCGATCTATTTCCGAGGAGATTGATGTCCATGTTACGTCACGACCACGCTAGCGGTTGGTGTTCGATTTCGAGGCGTCGGTTACTGACCGCTGGAGCGAGCGGTATGCTGGGAATCTCATTGGTGGATCTGTTGAGGGCAGAGGCACTTGCAGGAAACCCACCGTCCCCGAAATCGTTGATCAACGTCCACTTAGATGGTGGTCCACCGCAACATGAGACGATCGATCCCAAACCTGAAGCCCCAGTAGAAATCCGCGGCGAATTCCAGTCGATAGCCACAAAGATAGCTGGATTTCAAGTTTCCGAGTTGATGCCCAAGATCGCTGCTATTGCGGACCGCGTCGCTTTCATCCGCTCGCTGGTGGGTTCCGCCGGGGCGCATGATGCCTTTCAATGTCAATCCGGTTTCCCTGCCGCGGACTTGCGGACCGTTGGTGGTCGTCCCGCGGTTGGCGCCGTCGTAACCAAACTCTGTGCAACGACGGATGATCCGATACCCTCATTTGTGGATCTGATGCAAGGACGTCCGTTAGTTCGCAACAGTGCTCGACCAGGCTTTTTGGGGCAAGCGTATGGTCCCTTTCGACCCGATATCTCGTCCGTCTTTAAGCGGGAACTCGAAGCGGGGATGCAAAATGAATTGGCCGCCCGAGGCCCCAATCATACGCTGGCGCTTGCCTTGACCGCTGGCCTGACCTTCGATCGGATCCACGATCGCAGGAAGTTATTGGCCAACATGGATGAATTTCGGCGGGAGCTCGACACAACTGGGACCATGCAAGCCATGGACCAGTTTAGTCAGCAAGCGCTGAGTATTCTTACTTCAGGCCGCTTGGCAGTTGCCTTGGATTTTGAAAGCGAACCCGCCTCTATCCAAAAGCTATACATGCCAGATAAGCATATCGGCCAACAGGGTGAACGATCGACGACAAGCGAGGATGGGAATGCAGCTAAAAAACTTTTGTTGGCGCGGCGACTAATTCAAGCGGGGGCGCGTTGTGTCAGCGTCTCGTTCAGTGATTTTGATACCCACACACACAATTTCCCACGCATGCGCAATCTCGTGCCGATCGTCGATCATGCCCTCTATGCCTTATATACCGATTTACTGCAGCAGGGCATGCTGGATGACGTGGTAGTTGTTGTGTGGGGCGAATTTGGTCGCACGCCACGCATCAATAAAGAGGGTGGACGCGATCATTGGCCTGAAGTCGGTCCGGCGATTCTCTTTGGGGGTGGAATACAGGGAGGCCGAGTCGTGGGAGCAACAGATCGACAAGGGGCAACAGTGGTCTCGCGTCCGGTCACTTATCAAGAAGTTTTTGCCACCGTCTACCACTGTTTGGGAATTGATCTTAATCGCACCACGCTCTACGATCCCTCGGGACGACCACAACAATTACTGGACAAACGGGACTCGATCAGGGAAATCCTGTAACGCCGCCTCCGGTCTTGGTGTTCGAATCCAATCATGCCCCAGCTGCAATCAACGACCGATTCGCCCGCCATTAACCTGACCACGTCGAGAATCTCTTGTACTATCATCGGACGCTGTGACCCGGCCGGCGTTTTTGCGCTAGCGAGGATTTTCAATCAGTCAGCCGAAGCGCGCGTGGCGCGAGCTGGCGAAGTTCAGCTACGATGCGTGCTGTTTCCGATTCCGAACCCGCTCCTTTTGCCTGTGCTAATTTCTCAGTTAGCAATTCAATACGTCTTAACGCACGCACGAGTAGAGTCAGGTCGGCGTGGCAACGACGGCATTCGTCCTGCAGCGGTTGCTGCGCTCTACAGGCCGGGCAACGGAGAGTTGTCAGCGACGGAGGGGACTCGATTTCAGGAGTTGGTGATTCACTGGTCATGAAATCATTGGACGTAAAATAGGACATCGTCGAGCGCTGCGCTTAGGGACTCAATTTGCGCATCGTCGGCGGAACTAATGGCCGCTTCTAATTGATCGGCCAAAGATCGAAGCTCTTCACTGTCGTCACCACCAACTGTGTTAGCAATTTGTCGAGCTTGCCCTATTAGAGCTGCTGCTTTGCCAGCCGCGCCGGATTGGGGAGTGGGAACCGCGGTATCAGGACTGTCGCGGCGAATCCAATCGGCAGGCCGATTAAACTCGTCATCGTCCGCCAATTCGTCGGATTCAATAAACATCGTACTGAGGCGATCTTTGGCAAGTTCACGATCGTGCTCTTGGAAGTTCGATAAAGCGTTATTAATCTTCAGGTCGTTCTTCTTGCCGGTCGCCGGTTGCAACGCAGTGACATTGAGGACTCCGTCGAGTGTCAAATCAAAGCGAACGACAATGCGATTTTTTTCGCCACCGCCAGCCTCAACATCGACCTTGAAGATCCCGATCGATTGATTGAGCGCCAAGTCATTATGCTCGCCTTGGTAGACGTCAATTTCCGCAACCGTCTGCCCCTCTGAATTCTTAAAGTACGCTTGTTCGTAAGTTGCTGGGAGTGGTGTATTGCGATGAATGATTGGTGAGAAATGAGCTTGGGATCCAAACATACTTGATCCGCTGAGGGCTGCGATGCCCAGCGTGTGCCCTGTGACGTCGATGAGCACGCGGCCGACCTTCTGTCCTTCGAGCATGGCGGCCTGCACAGCGGCACCCAAGGCTACAGCCAAGTCCGGATCCACCGCTCGGCTCGGCTCCAGTTTAAACTCCTCGCGCAAACGTTCTTGAACCAGTGGCGTGCGGGTTGAGCCACCCACTAAAACCAGTTCATCAATTTGATTCATATTCAGTTTGGCATCACGCAGCGCGTCGTCAACACAATCAATTGTCTTTTCCACCAAGTGCTCAATGAGGCCTTCGTAATCTCTCCGAGTAATCGTAACGTTCAGGTGTAAGGGCTGACCAGCTTTCTCAGCGATAAACTCTTCGCTGATAGTTGTCGTTGCCTCGGTAGACAGTTCTCGCTTGGCACGTTCACAGGCTTGCAGCAATCGCCAACGCGTCGATGCATTGGTGCGTAAATCGATTTCATGTTTGGAAATGAAAATGTCTGCCACATACTTCAGTAGCAGTGCGTCTAAGTCGTCGCCGCCTAAGTGCGTATCCCCTTTGCTGCTGAGCACTTCGATCACACCCGCTTCCATGCGCACCACAGAAACGTCGAATGTCCCACCACCAAAATCATAGACTACCAAGTGTTGTTTGTGATCTGCTCCAGCGTGATATACCAAAGAAGCGGCAGTGGGTTCGTTGATAATACGTTCCACAGTCAAACCCGCCAGTTCTCCCGCTTCGCGGGTCGCTTGACGTTGGTTTTCATCGAAAAATGCAGGTACTGTAATCACGGCTCGGGAGACGGGTGTTCCCAACACGCGGCTTGCCCGGTCGCGCAGTTTTCTCAGGATCATGGCGCTGACTTCGGGCGGCGTGAACTGTTGCTCGCCCAAATTCACCTTGTCCATTTGCCCCATGTGGCGTTTGATGGAAACGATCGTGCGTTCTGGAAAAGCGACCTGCTGATTGCGAGCTACTGTACCGGTTATCAATTTGCCTTGAGGATCAACGCCTACTACCGAGGGCAAAATGGCCTCGCCGTCATCCGACAGGACCTCGGGGCGGCCGTTGATGACGGCGGCTACAACGCTGTTCGTGGTACCCAGGTCGATGCCGACAATAGGGCCTTTGGCAAGTTCCGACATGATGGATCGCTTCCTTGATCTAGTGAAATTCTGTGCCTAGCACATTAGATTACTGGGCCAATTATTACTGGGCCAATTATTACTGGGCCAATTATTACTGGGCCAATT
>JBBQRC010000458.1:0-5040 GCA_038215215.1 Pirellulales bacterium | reverse complement strand
AGGAAGTGCTGGAAGCTCGGGAAAAAACGTGGCGTCGATTGCAGATACGATTGGTAGGCAGCGCCGTGCAATTCGAGCAGTGATTTTTCTTCGCGGCGGATGACGTAGGGATAATACAGTCCGAAAACAACAGCGATGACCAAAGGGATAGTGCAGGTTTCACTCGCCAGCCCAAAGCCAACTGCGCCGAGAAAGCTGAACACATACAAGGGGTTTCGGCACAACGAGTAGGGGCCTTCGCAAACCAAATTCCCGTGCTTTTTGCCAGCAATGTATAAGGAGCACCACAGTCGTCCCACGGCGGCAATTCCAACCAACGCAATCGCACAAACAAAAAGCGATTCCGCAAACATGGTGGCACCGATTTGTTCCCACGCGCTCGAGGAGAAGAGCAAGACAGGACCTAGCGATAAGGCAGCCAGCCAAGTTAGTTTGATGCGCATGATCGATAATCTTGTTGAACGGCGGCGACAACTGGAACGACTCATTGCTCGAGCCGATGAGTTCCAGCGAGTGCATATGCAGAGGTTATCATCGCCCAGTCAGTCTGAGAATCAGAGGCAAGGGTGTCGATTGAGTGAAACGAGTTGTAATTATTTCCCGGGAGGCCCCGACGTTGAGGTCATGCATCGCGCAGACGGGAAAATTTGGTCCGGCGTGGCTGGTGCGTAGCCCGCGTCTGGCGCGGCGTTACGCTACGTCGCTGTTGGCGATACTGTGTCGCATTGCTTGGGAACACTCGGGGCACAGCGTGTGGCGCAATTGTGGGACGTTGTCCGTCTCGAGCAGACCCAGACTGCGGGCAACGTTCTCGATTTCCTGCCAACCACCCGGCTCCACCATCGCTTTTCTGCAGCAACTACAGACCGTTAGGAAGGACTTGGAACGCGGCTGTCCGGCGTCCAATAACGCCAAGTTTCGCTGCGGTTCAGTCCACAACACTCGGCTGTCGTAGATCAGCTTGCCAGCTTCAGCGGGGCTAATGGACAGTCGCATGTGCCTCTTGAGCAGGGGTGAATCGCAGCGAAAGCAGAAGCTTGCCGGTTTGCCGCTGGTGCGGATCCGGTCGTGAATCTCCGCGTAAACAGCCCGAATCGTGTCGCCTTCTACGAAATCCGACAGCGGTCGACCCAAAATCGATGCTGCGGTCAGTTCGGCGGCACCGTTCTCTCTAGCAAAAGCCAACCACAGCGCATCAACTCCGATCAGTCGATCCTCTGCATCGATCAGGTAGCGGTAGTTTTGAGTCTCGCTGGCCATGGTAATTACGCACAGTTTCCTAGAGATTCAACGTCCGTATCCGACAGGTTGCTTGCTTGCCCGCACGCTATCCTTAATGTACTCAATTTCAGGCCTTAATATACTCAATTTCAGCGTATTGAAACGCGTCAAGTGTTTCGGACTGCTTGGTACCAAGCGAAAGTCTTAACGACGTTTTCTAGGTGGCCAACCGCACTTTTTAGGCCGTGACAATGCACCAGCGAGGCTATCTCTTTCGACCGAACTTGATCTGCTCAAGCCCGGCAAGTCTAACAGCTCGTGTCGCTGGCACTATAATTGCGGGCCTTTGCCTCAGCGACGAACCCCCATGGTCGTGATATGATTCTACTAGTCGATAACTACGACAGCTTCGTCTACAACCTGCGCCGTTATCTGGTTCGCTTGGGGCAGGAAGTGTGGGTGGTGCGGAATGACCAGGTGCGGCTCGGCGAGCTCGACGCAGGGGCTGTCGAAGCGGTGGTTCTGTCGCCGGGGCCGCAAAGTCCGGACGAAGCGGGCATTTGTTTGGAACTGGTTCGCAAATTCCATGACCGGCTGCCGATGCTCGGGGTCTGCTTGGGACATCAAGTAATCTGGCAGGCCTTGGGGGGGCAAATTGCCCAGGCGCGGCAGCCCACGCATGGTCGGACTTCGCAGGTGCGGTGGGAGGCTTCGCCGATTTTCGAAAACATCGAAAATCCCTTTTGGGCCGCGCGTTATCACTCGTTGGCTGCGGTTGCTCAGACAGTGCCACCTGAGCTCAAAATGACCGCCTGGTCTGATGATGGCGAAATCATGGCCTGCGAACACCGGCAATTTCCGGTCTTCGGCTGGCAATTTCACCCAGAATCGATCCTGACACATTGTGGCTACCAACTTCTGGCCAATTTCCTGCGGCTGGCACATGTCCAACATCCACCGCTCAACCTGCCGCCGAGCGATCTTGAAATACGCTCTCTTGGAACGGAAGCTGCAACGCCTTTTGAGAAGGGCGAGGATCACGTGCCTTTTGCTGTCCTGCCGGGCAGCCCCTGGCTCCCCTGATTGAAGTCAGTTGCGTCAGCGCAACGCTCGCCTGAATGTGCGGGACTGCCCACTTATGTGCGATCTAGCCTATTCACCAGCAGCTTGCGAGGGCCTGCGGCGAGCGTTTAAGTGACGGATTACTAACTAGTTTGTTCTGAAGCGTGGTGATGTGACGCAGATTGACACAGTTTCCCTGCAATAAATGGGCTATTGCTTTTTTGGCACTCAGTTTGTTTAGTGAAGAGCATCGCAACTCGTTTACGGACACGCGAGTGCCAAGTTACCTACGTTTCAATAATGGCCAGCAATGACGACAGCCGAGCTCGACCCGTCCAGCGGGAAGTTAGCCGACCAGCAATTCGAATCCCTCCAAATGGAGACGTACTCCTACGACGACAAGATCGTCAGGATGTTCGCCACGGCCACGATAGTGTGGGGGCTAGTGGCGACTCTGGTGGGCCTGATCGTGGCGATCCTGCTAGTGCTCCCCTCGCTGACGCAGGGGCTACCCTGGTTTACGTTCGCGAGGCTGAGGCCGTTGCACACTAACGCGGCCATTTTTGCGTTTGCAGGCAACGCCGTCTTCGCCGCAATTTACTACAGTACTCAGCGACTCTGCAAAGCTCGGATGTGGAGCGACACGCTCAGCCACCTCCATTTTTGGGGCTGGCAAGCCATCATCGTGGCGGCCGCAATTACGTTGCCGCTGGGGATAACGCAGAGCAAAGAGTACGCGGAGCTCGAATGGCCGATTGACATTGCCATCGCCGTCGTCTGGTTGCTCATTTTTGGTGGCAATTTCTTGATGACTCTGGTGCATCGTCGCGAAAGGCATATGTACGTGGCGTTGTGGTTCTACATCGCCACGATTGTGACAGTCGCCCTGTTGCATGTCTTCAATAATTTGGTGGTACCGACTTCGTGGTTCCATAGCTATTCGGTGTACGCCGGGGTGCAAGACGCCTTTATGCAGTGGTGGTATGGACACAATGCAGTCGCGTTTTTCTTAACCACTCCTTTTTTGGGTTTGATGTACTACTTTCTACCGAAAGCGGCCGAGCGTCCGGTGTTTAGCTACAAACTGAGCATCATTCACTTCTGGTCGCTGGTCTTCATTTATATTTGGGCGGGCCCGCACCATTTGCATTACACCTCGTTGCCCGAATGGGCCAGTACGCTGGGGATGCTTTTTAGTTTGATGCTGTGGATGCCTAGTTGGGGTGGCATGATCAACGGTCTGCTGACGCTCCGCGGAGCGTGGCACAAGGTTTCGGTCGATCCCATTTTGAAGTTCTTTGTGGTCGGTGTCACGTTCTACGGGATGAGCACGTTTGAAGGTCCGATGTTGTCGATCAAGAGCATTAACGCACTGTCGCATTACACGGACTGGACGATTGCTCACGTGCACGCGGGCGCGCTCGGCTGGAATGGTTTCATGACCTTTGGAATGCTTTATTGGCTGCTACCACGGTTGTATCAGACGAAGATTTGGAGTCCGAGGTTAGTGAGTTTGCACTTCTGGGTCGGGACCATCGGCATCCTGCTATACATCATTCCGATTTATGCTGCGGGCCTGATGCAAGGATTGATGTGGCGAGCCATCGATGACACGGGGCATTTGACTTACCCTGATTTTGTGGAAACTACGCAGTCGATTGTGCCGCTCTGGTGGTTGCGAGTGTTGGGGGGAGCACTGTATGTGTCCGGTATGCTCATGCTGTGTTACAACGCGTTGATGACTTGGTTGTCGCGGCCTGCCATCTATGACGTGCCAGTGATCTCCACACCTCGGTTATCGAAACATTATCACGACCACACGCCGGTGCCGATCAATGAGATTGCGGATGCACCGGTGCTCGAAATTGGTAAGAAACTCAATGTGTGGGCCAAGATGGGTTGGCACCGCAGTTGGGAGCGCGTGCCCGTCAAGTTCACCGTATTGGTAACGTTGGCGGTTGTTGTAGCTACGCTGTTCGAAGTCATTCCAACCTTTCTGATCCGCTCGAACGTGCCTACGATTGCCACCGTCAAACCTTACACGCCGCTCGAATTGGCGGGGCGTTATATCTATGTTTCCGAAGGTTGTTACAACTGTCATTCACAACAGATTCGTCCGATGGTGGCCGAAACAAAGCGGTATGGTGAATACAGTAAACCAGGTGAGTTCATCTATGATCGCCCTTTCCAGTGGGGTAGCCGTCGCATCGGCCCCGATTTGGCGCGCGAGGGTGGTAAGCAAAGTAGTTTCTGGCATTGGACTCATTTTGAGAATCCAGCGTTGGTTTCCCCCGGTTCGGTCATGCCCAGCTACGAGCACTTGCTCACGGACGACATCAAATTCAGCGCAATTATGCCGCTTGTAAAAGGGGCAAATTTCCTCGGGGCCGAGTATGGCGAAGAGGAGTTGACCGATACGGAGGCCCATGCGCGTCAGCAGGCAGAGTCGATCGCGGCGGATATCGTCAAGCAGGGTGGTCCAGCCGGAATGCAGGAGAAGCAAGCCATGGCGTTGATCGCTTACATCCAACGCGTGGGGACCGACTTGTTCCGTACCCCCGAATCCAAGAAGCCAAATGCGAGCGAAGCCGCTGAACCGGCTGCCGAACCGGCTGCTGAGGCCGCACCCCCCGAGGCCGCTGCGACACTTTCTCCCGCTACTACAGTAACTGGAGTTGCAAACGACCAGACGGCCGCCGCTGCGGGTTCAGCTATACAGCCATAGAATTTTGATATTCAGGATTTAAAAGCCATGAT
>JBBQRC010000457.1:0-5050 GCA_038215215.1 Pirellulales bacterium | reverse complement strand
CTCTAGCTCTGTTTAGGGCTTGGGTGGCCGTAGCGGTTGTCGCATGGTCGCGCCAACGGGAGCCACGAATGCGGGCAGTTTTTTGGGACGGTCGCACCCTGGCAACATTTCTATCCGCATTCTTAAAGGACCGTAGCAATGGTTAAATTGCTCGATGAAGTCCTGCAGTTCCTCGTCGGGCAAGCAGATCGAGCCCACAACTTTGGCATCTTGGCGGATGATTCCTGTTAGCGGTTCCCGACTCGGACTCGATGACATGATACTGATTGGCACTCCGGGAAAGATGTGGAAACGCCATTCTAAAGATTTCTGGCGAAAACACCACGTCAAAATACCTACGACAAAGCCCCCCAACTGAAGGTAAGACTTGCAGAAAAAGGTCCCTTACCAAGCTTTAATGTGGCAAAATACACCGTCAAAAGATTGCAATTCGCGAAAATCATGGCATAATGCGGTGGCTGTCGGCGAACTGAGACTGTTTGCAAACCCGCCTTTAGCCAACACACCGCTCGGCGCTTGGTAGCCGTCGGGCAGGCTTGGCTACCAAGCGAAATTGGACAAAGTAACTCAGTAAGGCCTGCTACCACTCCCCGCCCACTCACCGACGTGTGAAGTCGAATTAGCTGACAGTTAAACTTATCCTTCGTGTGGTAACCTCGCCGCACAATTCTGCTTCACACGTCGCCCCTTTCCGCTTGCGGACCCCATCCGTTGTACAATACTGGGTGGCCACCACCGCGTTGTTTCCCAGCCCAAACTGACCCAGTTTAGCGCGGCGTAAGGCCTGTTTAGCGCAGCGCGAGCCTTGGGTGGGCACTTTATCGATGACTGATCCCAACTTGTCGCTTAACAAACTCATAGAAGCGGACTCTACAGCCAATCGCAGGAACTTTATCAAAGGTTCGTCGATGCTATTGGCGGGTGGGACGATGCCCTTGGCATTGCCCTTGCAAATGGCCACGCACTTAGCCGCGGATAGCGACATCAAGCTAGGCCTAATTGGTTGCGGCAGCCGCGGAACCGCCGTGGCAATAAAGGTACTGCAAGCGCACCAGCAAACGTCAAAACCAGCGGTCGGCGCAGCCTGCCCACGCGTCCGTTTGGTGGCGGTGGCTGACGTCTTTGAAGACCGCATACAGCAGGCGATGCGGGCAATTCGTAGCCATTGTCGCGATCAGGTTGCGCCGCAATGCCAGCGATTCTCTGGGCTAGATGCTTACCAAAACCTGCTCGAGCTGGATGTGGACTTAGTGATCTTAGCGGCACCGCCGGGATTCCGTCCGTTGCATTTTGCGGCGGCCGTGGATGCCGGCAAGCACGTCTTTGTCGAGAACCCCATTGCCGTCGATGCGCCGGGTGTGCGGAGCTTCAGTGCCGCCAATCTCATCGCCATCGAGCGGAACCTGGCCGTCATGGTTGGTTTACCGCGACGACAAGAATCAATATGCCGGCAAACCGTGCAACGGCTCAAGGAAGGTGCGATCGGCAACATCTATTTTTGCCGCGCTTATTGGAACCAAAATGCGACTTGGCCGCGACCACGCACACGCAACCAATCGGAACTCGAATATCAGTTGCGAAATTGGCAATTTTTCAACTGGTTAAGTGGTGATTGCATCGTTGCTCAGCACGTCCAAAACTTGGATGTCATCAATGGGTTGCTGGCAGCACACCCCGAGAAGGCCCAGGGGGTTGGCGGTCGCCAAATTCGCGGCGGTCACGATTACGGCCAGAATTATGATCACCACACCGTCGAGTTCAGCTACAGCAATGGCGTGCGATTGCTCAGCATGTGTCGGCAAATGTCACACTGCTGGAACGCGGTCGGCGAGTTTGCACACGGCTCCGAAGGTTGGGCAGATATCAACGGCGGCCAGATCTTCGACTTGAACAACCAGTTAGTATGGTCAGCGGACACTTCAAGCCCTGGGAGCGGAGCCGGAAGTCCAGGGAGCGAGGTTGGCTTGGCGGACTGGCTTACCATTGCTCGCGACCGCGTTCCTTTCAACATTGGTCAGGAAGCGGCTGAAAGCACAATGACTGCCATTATGGGGAGGATGGCCACTTACAGCGGTAAAGAACTGACGTGGAAACAGTGTTGCCGCAGCACGCTGGCACTGGCAGATACGGCCGCGCTCCGATCGCTGGCCGATCCAGCACCCATCCTACCCCAGGCGGACGGGCGTTACGAAGTGGTCCAGCCCGGCGACGGACTTGAAAAGGTCCTCTGACTGGAGGGTGCCGCCTGGCCGCCTGCCGCCAACCAGGTTCGGCGTTGACCTTGCATGGGTCTTTAGGGGATAATACCACGTCAACGAAGCCCGCAAACACGAAGCGTACACAAAGCACCGGGAGCTTTCATTGGCGATTGTGACTGAAAACCTGCAACTTTATTGCCGTAAAGCGGCTGAACAGGCCAAATCGGCCTCGCGCATCCTGGCAAATCTTTCGGCGGAGGTCAAAGATCGCTGGCTGCGGCACGCCGCGGACCAATTGGAGAACTCGACCGCGGGGTTATTAGCCGCCAATGCATTGGATCTAGAATTGGCGCCCGTTTACGGACTGAGCGAAGCCGCCATGGATCGCCTTCGACTCTCGGAAGCACGCATCGCCGCGATGGCCAAAGGGCTGCGCGAAATCGCTGCCTTGCCGGATCCCATAGGTGAGATCCTCGAAGGCAGCCGACGACCTAACGGGCTGGAAATAGCAAAAGTTCGTGTACCTCTAGGAACCGTATTTTTCATCTACGAGTCGCGTCCTAATGTTACGGTGGATGCTGCGGCGATTTGCGTCAAAAGCGGCAACGCGGTGATCCTGCGGGGTGGCAAAGAAGCCATGCATTCATCAGCGGCTTTGGTGACTGGGCTTAACGAAGCGGCCAGTGTCTGCGGGATTCCGCCCGGCGCTGTGCAAATCATCGAAACCACTGATCGCGAGGCGGTGGGTCACCTTCTTAAGATGCCCGAATTAATCGACGTGGTCATCCCCCGTGGCGGTAAGGGATTGATCGAGCGGGTGGTAGCAGAAGCTCGCATGCCGGTCCTGAAGCACTTTGACGGAAACTGCCATGTTTACGTCGATCGGGAAGCCGACGCGGAGATGGCTGAGGCGGTTTTGGTCAATTCAAAATGCCATCGACTGGGAGTCTGCAATGCGTGCGAAAGCCTGCTAATCCACGCCGACGTGGCACAGCAATTATTGCCAAGGCTAGGGGCTGCATTGCAAGCGCACGGCATCGAAATTCGTGGAGATGAAGCCACCTGTGAGCTGCTGGCCGCAGCGCTGCCCGCCACGGCTGAAGACTGGTATGCGGAATACCTGGGACCAACCATTAGTTGCAAAGTCGTGGCGAGTTTGGACGAGGCGGTGGCGCACATTAATCGCTATGGTTCGCATCACACCGACGCAATCATCACAAACAATGTATTGACGGCTCGGGAGTTCGTTCGACAAATTGATTCGGCTGCGGTGATGGTTAATGCCAGCACCCGCTTCAATGATGGTGGTGAGTTCGGTTTAGGTGCGGAGATTGGCATTAGCACCGATAAATTCCACGCCCGCGGTCCCTGTGGACTGAAGGAATTAACCAGTTACAAATACGTTGTTTATGGGTCGGGTCAAGTGCGACACTAAGAACCTATCCGAAAAGGGGTCTGACCCTTTGGAAGCCTTTCGATTTCATTGTGTATTTTGCCTCGCTGGAGAGGGTCAGACCCCTTTTCGGATAGGTTCTAAGTACGCGTCTCAATCTACCGGTGTACCACGGAGGGTCACATGTCAGAAGAATCGTTGAGTCGCAACGAGGTAGAAGATCTTCTTCGGTCGATGGACTCTGGAGAGAAGAAGAAGAAACCTGCTCCCGCGGCGGTGGGTGCGGGCGAAGCGGATACCAAAGTGGACGCTTCGCCAGGTAGCAAGGGAGCCGTCCAGCGACAGCGGGTGGTGGCCTACGATTTCAAGCGACCGGAACGCGTCGGCAAGGAGCAGATGCGCGCCCTGCAATCGCTCCACGAGGGTTTCGCGCGCAACTTTGGTGCTTCGTTATCCGCCCTCCTGCGCACAATTGTCGAAGCGAAACTGATCAGCGTCGATCAACTTACCTATAGCGAATTTGTCTACAGTCTCGAAATTCCCACCTGCTTCAATCTGCTCAAACCTTCACCCCTGGAGGGGAACTGGATTCTGGATATCAGTCCCTCGCTGCTATATCCGATCATTGATCGCATGTTGGGTGGCGCGGCCAGCACTGAGTCGGCACTCAAGCGACCGCTCAGTGAGATTGAGCTGCGTCTGACGAGCCGCATCACTGGGGCCTTCCTACGCGATTTGACAGTAGCGTGGTCGAATGCCGTTGACTTGGACCTGGAAGTTCAGCGGGTGGAGAGCAATCCGCAACTGGTGCAAATCGTGCCTCCCAACGAAGTCGTGATTCTTGTAAGTTTCGAGCTGACGATGGGCAAGACCCGCGGCATGGTCAATTTGTGTATACCCTTCAACACGATCGAACGCATTGGATCGAAGCTGACCAACAATAGCTGGATAAGCTACGCTTCGTCACGGAGCTCCGACGCCAGCCAACAGCAGCTCACCTATTTGCTGGGTGAATCGGTGACGGAAGTCGTGGTTACCTTAGCGCGCTCGACACTCCGGGCCACTGATTTGTTCAACCTACAAATTGGCGATATTGTCAGTACGGAGAAAGACATTCGCGAATCGTTGGAAGTTGAAATCGAGGGCCTCGTCAAGTTTGTTGCCAAAGCAGGTTCGCTCAAGGGCCGTAAAGCCATCGAGGTCATTGGCGTCGCCGCAGAAGCCCTTGCGCGTCTCAACGCCCCGTAGATCCGTCCGCACAAATAAACCGACGGGGTAAAACTACCTAGGGGCTGGTGTAAAGGGGTCAGGAGTCAATTGTGCCAAGCACCCTTAGGGCCGACTCGGCAATTGACTCCTGACCCCTTTACACTCAGATCCCTGACCCCATTACCGCAAATCCAAGCTCTAGCGGAGCACTTCACGCTGCGGCACGCGAATTAAGCTGGTGCGCAGTTTT
>JBBQRC010000456.1:0-5053 GCA_038215215.1 Pirellulales bacterium | reverse complement strand
TCGGCAGTCGCTTGTCTCTTGATCGCTGGCACCGCCGTGTCTACTTTTTTCGCGATACGCGAAGCAGAGCAATCGCGCAGAGCGGACAAGCAGACTGCTGAAGCATTGAAAGAAAAAAGTATGGCGATCGAGGCACGCGGTGCGGCGGAGATCAGTAAGAAAGAACTTCTACAAGCTGTCGAACAATTGGTATTGGAACAACAGCAGAGTTCACAGTTGCGACTGAGTGTTGACGAACTTGAGCTGCGCAGTCGCGAACTGAATAAGAGCCTGACTTCTGGAGAAGAGAAATTAAATTTAGGAGAATCAAGGCTCTATGAAACCAACATGCAGCTTGCGCGAAGTGCTTTGCGAGCCAATAACGTGGAATTGGCCGATTACTACTTGAATGAATGTCCCACAGCTTTGCGCGACCAGGCCTGGCAGGAGTTGAAAGACAAATATTATCCGAAATTCACCGCATTTGAGGGCGAGCGATGCCTGGCGTTCAGCTCCACGGGTGAACTCCTAGCGACCGTTTCCGACACAACGATTAAACTTTGGAATTGGTCAACGCAAGAACTCAAAAGCACAATGCAAACGAAGCGGCCCGTCAGTGCTTTGGAACTAAGCTCCGACGGTAAGCTACTGGCTTATTCTCAGGATCATAACGTCACGCTCTGCAGCGTTGACAATCGTACTGTAATTCATGAACTCCAGGGGAAGGACTGGAATATTGCAGATATCGCGTTCAGCCCGGACGGCAAGTGGCTCGCTGCTACTCCAAGTGCGCCAAATGAAAATGTAGTCCTGAAAAATGGCTCTGTCATGCTCTGGGCATTACCGGAATGCAAAACAGTATTCGAATTGCCGGGGCAAAATTCAGTTTCCTTCAGTCATGATGGTCACTATTTGGCCGTGTGCAATATATGTTATCACCAGCGACCGCGGGGGGTTTCGATTTGGGAACTGTCGACAACTGCCTCACCGACATTAAAGGCGGAGAACCAGATCATCGCGAAAAACATTTGTTTTCATCCAAATCGGCCAGAGTTGGCCATCGGTCTAATTGGCGGCACCGTGAAATTCTGGGACCTAACACGGGGAATCGTCCGCAGCCAGTCAATTGATGAACATCAGTTCAACAATCGAATCGTTTACAGCCCCGATGGTAATCGGTTTGCCGTCGCCGGTGATACAGCCTTATTTGCGGGACGGCCAGCGACTCATCGAATTGTTACGTTCAATTCAAGAACTCGTGAACAGGAGCACATTCTTCCCTGGTTTGATAGCCCTATCCTGGACATGGAGTTCAGTTCCGATGGGAATTACTTGGCAACCGCTGATGCCGGCTCGATAAAGCTGTGGGATCTCGAGCCTGCCTCGAATCCAACCGCCGACATTTTGGAAGATATCGTCCAGTTGCAGGTTGGGCAATTCGACTGGCCGCAGTGGGGCGGCTCGCGTGCCCGCATCAATACGCCCGCCGGAAAGAATATTCCCACACATTGGGACATCGAATCGGGGGAAAATATTAAGTGGTCGGTTCCTCTCGGCTCCGAGGCGTGGGGCAATCCGGTCGTCGCCAATGGAAAAGTCTTTATTGGAACGAATAACGGTGCTAGCTATTTGGAGCATTACCCCAATAACATCGATTTGGGCGTGCTACTCTGCATCGAAGAAGAGACGGGTAAGTTTCTATGGCAACATTCCAATAAAAAATTGTTGAGTGGTCGTGTTCACGATTGGCCCAATCAGGGCGTTTGCTCGACACCGGTTGTCGACGGCGACCGGGTTTGGTATGTCTCGAACCGAGGTGAGATCGTTTGCCTGGACGCGGAAGGTTTTCACGATGGTGAAGACGACGGTGACGACGGACCAAAGCGGAATAGCTGGAGCCAATTGTTCAAGGTCAATGCGCTGTTGCACGGTCAACTTGGTAACTTCGGTCGCCTCGTGAAACTTCCTAAAGAACTGCAGGCCGCGTTTGACGATGCCAGCCTGGAGTTGCCCAACATGTTTCAAATGCGATCTGAAGGAGATAGCTGGACAATTCACCAAGATTTAGCTGCAGGAAACAAAAACGGCTTGGGCCCGCCTATCTATCGTATTCGTTTGATCCGCGATCGACTGCGTGTCTCAAGAATAGCCGAGAGTGGTGCTCCAGCTGTAGAACATGAACTATTTTCAGTTAGCGATCATTTACTGGCCAATTTAGGATCCAGCGAAGTCGTCTTTTCTTTACGCGAGGAATTATTAAAACACGACATTGAATTGCTGCCGGACACTCAACCGATCACCCTGACGCCGCGAATGATTTGGTCTTTCACGGCGAGGATGAAGGGTGTCGAGCAGCAGTTTCAGGTGAGGACCGAGGGAACTTCGTTGGTAATCTACAAGCAATCCGAAGTCGAGGATCTGAACGAGGCGGACGTTGTTTGGACTTTCAACATGATGACCAAACTAGGTGTCTCGCAACACAATATGGCCAACTGTTCCATGCTGACATTCGATGGAATGCTGTTCGCTTGTACGTCCAACGGCGTCGACGAAAGCCATATTCTGATCCCAGCCCCCGAAGCACCCAGCTTTCTCGCTTTAGACCGTGAAACAGGCAAAGTTATTTGGACAGACAACTCGCCGGGAGCTAATATTCTGCACGCCCAATGGGCTTCGCCCAGTTACGGAGTATTTAACGGGGTACACCAGGTTATATTTCCAGGCGGTGACGGCTGGTTGTATAGCTTCGATCCTCGTGGAGATGGCCAGGGTGGCTCGAAGCTACTCTGGAAGTTTGACGGCAATCTCAAGACCGCTCTATACCAGGTTGGCGGCTCTGTCACCAGACACCACTTTATAGCATTCCCCGCGATTTACGATGGATTCGTGTACATTGCGGTCGGCGAGGATCCGGAACACGGCGAGGGTAACGGTTGTCTGTGGTGCATCGACCCGCTGCGCAAGCTCGACGGAAGCGATGTAAGCGCCGAACTGGCAGTGGATATCGATGGTCGGATCTTACCGCAGAGACGCCTGCAGGCGGTCATTGAAAGTCAAGGCGAACGCGCTATACCCAATCCCGACTCGGCAGTCGTCTGGCGGCATGTGGGCGCAAACATCGAGGAATTTGAGAGCACGTTTCATCGTTCGTTGAGTACGCCAGTCATCAAAGATGACGTGCTATACACGACGGACTTCAGCGGCCTTGTGCACTGCTTAAATGCCAAAACAGGCGAAGCCTATTGGACCTACGATTTGTTTGCGGCCTGTTGGTCGTCGCCATTGCTAGTCGACGGGAAAGTCTACATCTCCGATGAAGACGGCGACGTGACCATCTTCCGACATTCCGAAAATCCCCGACTAGCCATGAAGTCAATGCAAACCACAGATCAGCGCATCGAATTCATTCCACTCGGTTCAACTCGAAAAGGTGAATTAATCAACGAATGCAATATGGGTACAGCCATCTATATGACCCCCATCGTGGCCAATAACGTACTGTACATTGCCACTCGCAATAGACTCTATGCGATCGCAGAAAAAGCTGCTGCGAAACCATGAGCGACCAGTTTTCCAATCAACATCGGCGGACACATGACTGAAGGTCGGGTAGCTTTGAGGTTGTTAATTGTAAAGGCATTATTAACCCTCCGGCGGCTGCACGTGTTTGTGAATGTGCAGCCGTGGGAGAGTCTCTAGGGCAACTAGGGAGGGCATTGCGGGAAGGTCGACCGCAGGCACCGGTGAAGGCGACTGTAAATTCAGCTAAAACCATTCTCGGAGACATGCAATGCGACTAGTAATAAGCACGCGGATTACTTTATTGGGAAGTGGAATCTGTATCTGGCTCAGCAGTGCTTTGCCTGTGCTGGCTGAGGATTGGCCCATGCTGGGTCGGGACGGATCGCGCAATGCGGTCAGTCTGGAAATCGTTGACGACAAGATATTTATTGCGGACGATGAGGGCGAAGTCCACATTTATGGACTGAGCGCCGACGCGGATCGCCCACGGGATATCAATACCATCCAGCATCCTGCCGGTATTTGCGCGAGCCCGATTTTCGCTAATGGCACACTCTATATCGCTACCCGAAACAGGCTAGACGCAGTCGACGGCATCGGAGCAGAACGTGAATCCGCTGCTCTTGGTTTTTGGCCGCAGTGGCGCGGCCCCAACCGCGATAATGTTTCGAGCGAAACGGGCTTATTGAAAGCGTGGCCTGCGAGTGGACCGCCCTTGGTTCACGAAATCAGCGGAATCGGTTCAGGCATTGGATCTGTAGCCATCGCCGACGGCCAAGTCTACACCCTGGGATACATGGGCGACCACGAATTTGTCTCCGCGCTCGATCAACGAACCGGGCGCCGCCGATGGAGCACGCCCATTGGTCCTAAAGTGGACGAAGCCTTGACGATGCGCTGGCTGAGTCAGCGAACTCCAACTGTGGACAGCCATAGGCTCTATGCATTTACCAGCTACGGCGAGCTTCTTTGTTTAGACACGACCGACGGCAAAAAGTTGTGGCAAAAGAGCTACGTCAATGATTTTGGTGCAGCTAAACACCCCTGGGGACTGTGCGACTATCCACTGGTCGATGGCGATCGGCTGATTTGCGCGCCCGGTGGCGCGGGCGCCACGATGGTGGCACTTAACAAATTCACCGGTGAAGAGATCTGGAGATCGCAGTTTGAAGCGACTGACGATTGGTCAGGTATTGCTACATCCGATGCAGCCGGAGTTCATCAGTACGTGTTGTACTTAGGCAAAAAGCTGTGTGGAGTCGCTGCCGATGATGGCCGGTTGTTGTGGACAAATGAAGCGGTCGCTATGCCCCGCAACTATACCACTCCGATTGTACGCGGTGACTTAGTTTTCAGCAGCACGACTACGGGTGGCGGTGGTGGTGGCGTCGGACTAGTGCAACTTAGTGCGGACGGCCAGGGTATCAAAGCCACCCAGGAGTACTTTCTGAACCCCCCCAATGCGAATGGATTCAGCGACACAGCCATACTTGTCGATGAGCATGTCTTTTTGATTAGCAACAGCATACCCACCTGTCTCGAATTGAAGACC
>JBBQRC010000455.1:0-5053 GCA_038215215.1 Pirellulales bacterium | reverse complement strand
GCAAGTACTCATAACGCTCATCCGACTGGAAGTACCCCTCGTAATGATTGCGGACCATCGACACGCAACTGCCCGATGGGCAAACCACATGTTCGTATCGAGAAAAGATGTCCACAAACCGTTCCGCTAAGGGTCGGGTATCGTCTAAGCAGCCCGTATTGGCCATCGGCTGACCGCAACATGTTTGCGCTTCGGGATAGTCCACCGTAACACCATGACGCTGCAGGACGCTGATCGTCGCCATACCAATTTGAGGGTAAAACTGGTCGACGTAACAAGGGATGAAAAGTCCAACTCGCATGGAATGATTACTGTACAAACAGGGGGCTGAAGCGAAATCGCTCGCCTAGTTTAGCACAACCTAATTTGGCGGCGAGTGAGTTGACAATCACAGGACTAGTGCATTAGGGCCCGTCGATACTTTGAGCACACGCATGCGTGTCATAATCTAGCGATGTTTCGGCTCGTGAACTGTCAAAATAGCGGATTTAGGTTGCCCCTGTGGACTAGTCGGAATTGCGTTGATTTGCGGCGCAAAACATGCCGATCTTTAGTTTCACGACCATGATCTGCGTTCCATTAGCCGCTTTGGCTGGACCGTCGCTCTCGCTATCAACCACGGTATGACAATGAATTTTTCGAGTCCCATCGAAAGAATGCGTGCAGCAATCGCTTGTCAGCTAGAGCAATTGGGGGTCCAGGATGCTTCTCAGCTACACGAGACCTTGCTAATTCGCAACGGCCTATTTTGCGGTCGAAAATTCCAATGTGAGGGGCACATGGTGGTGTGGTTCATCGAAGAGGATGAAATCAAGTTTTTTGGCCCCTGCGGCGACATGCTCAAAGCCACTTCAGTGGTCGACTGTTTGTCCCAATATGCCGGTCAGCCTCACATTCAACGTCGCGCGGCCTGAGGTTTTGTCCTACCATCCCAGGCGATTGGAGACTTGGTTCACGATGTCGCATCTTCGCTCACAAGTTCTAGCCGCACGCGCTGCACAATTCGCTTGGTAGCCTGCAGGACCGTGATGCGGACTCCGTCAACGTCAAGCACTGTGCCAATGGCCGGAATTTCTCCCAGTCGGTGCACGACCAGTCCGCCAATCGTGTCGTAATCATCCTCATCGGGCAGCTCGATGCCAAGCAATTTACTGAGGCTGTCGATTTGCACCTTCCCCTCAGCTTCGATTTGATGCGTTTTTTCGTTGTAGACAATCTCACTGTCTTCATCTTCATCCAGCTCGTCAGCGATCTCACCGACGATCTCCTCCAGCGCGTCTTCGATGGTGACCACTCCCACAAACTGTTGGTATTCGTCGATCACCACCGCCATATGATTCCTATTGTGCAAGAACACTCGCAGCAGTTCGTCCACCGGTTTACTGGCTGGGATGAACCAGGGCTTCCGCAAGATTGACTCCAACGTCTCGGGCCCCGTGGCGTCGGCATCGGCAAGTATTTTGAGCAGATCCTTGACAAACAAAATCCCAATTACGTTGTCGGGATTGCCGCGATAAACGGGCAGCCGCGTTCGACCGGTTTCCACAACCTGCTTGACGACATTTTCCCAGGGCTGGTCGATGTCGACCGCATCGACCAGACTACGTGGCGTCATGATTTCATCTACGTCACATTCATCCAGTTCCATCACGCTTTGAATCATTTCAGGGACGCCATCGGAAAAAACCCCTTCGCGCTGCCCTGTCGCCACGATGGTACGAATTTCATCTTCGAGCGTCTCTTCGTTGGTGGAGTCATCGCTTGGATTGTCGCTCAAGCGTTGCCCCAGCCACGCGAAGGCTTCTCCCAAGCCCACCAGCGGCGCCATTAACACGGCCAGCACCCGCCAAGCAGGCCAGGAATGAAAGACGAAGAACGAAGAGCTGTAACGCACCACAATCTGCGGTAGCCACAGACCGGCGAGCATCAGTAAGAGCACCCAACTCACCAACAAGGCGAGTGTCGCGCTGAGATTCTGAGTGGACAATTGACCGGCAGTGACAGACAGGGCTCCCGTTGAGGTGTACCAAGCCCCGGCGGCCATCGACCCCAGCACCAGCCCGCAAAGCAGCAAATAGCGCGCGGCGGCCACAACTTCCTCGCGTCGATCGAGAATATCTCCAAACCGCGCGTAGTTACGCTTGAACCGACAGTAAGCTTCCAATTTCCGGCCGTCAAAGTTCTCCAGAGCATGACTGCCAAGGCCACCCCAGAGGGTCAGCGACCAGCTACTAACCATCAGCATTCCGAGCCAACTAACATTCATAAAGCGCACCCTGATCCAGCCAACGCTCGCCCAGGGCTCCTCCATGAATTCAGCATGTTCCCCAACTCAAGCATGATCAAACACCATCCAGTAACTGGGAAGTCCGCTCGATTGCCTCAAGCGGAATTGTGTGGGGACCGTTGAACTCAATAAAATCGACATTGCAGTTCGATTTTAGTAAGAGATCCCGTAGCCAAACGCCCATAGTGAACGGCAAGATGGGATCCTGTTTTCCGTGGCTTTGCACGACCTGGCAAGCCGCTAGCTTGGGCGCCGCCAGCCGCCACTGTTTTTCACAGATTAATGCACCTGAGTACAGGCACATCGCGGCCGGAGGGGCATTTAGCCCACGACAGGCGACGTCCATCGCCAACATCGCACCTTGAGAAAATCCACCGAGCACAAGTTGCGCAGCAGTCAGACTCGATCGCTCGAGTGCGATCTCGATTGTTTCGGTTAAGTAGTTTCGGGCCGTGTCAATTCCTTCGGGGACCTCCTCGCGCACCTGCTCAAAGCGCCCTTCCTCCATCGCTGCAACCAACTTCGCAATACTGAGCAGCCACCATGCACGGCCACCCGGCATCCCCAATTCGTCGAGCGACAGAGGTGCCGCCGGAAAAATTAATTGCACACCGTCAGGTGACGCAGTCCGCTCCAGCAGCTCCTCGGCAATCCCGACCAAATCCTCCCCTGGTGCACCAAATCCATGACATAGCACCATTATTTTGCGAATCTCTTCCCCGGATTCCGGTTGCACCACAACACAATTCAACTGTCCCAGTTGCTGCCGTTGCGCGCGGTAACTAATCTGACTCAACTTGTTTTCCAATCTGACTCTCAGGTTTGACTCCGCCAACTTTACTTTACTGTGAACGCCGGATCTCCATCTTATCATTCCTTGACTAGAATTGGCATTGGTCGCCGCGGCCCACTAGAGCGATGGCCCACCAAAGCGATGGCCCACCAAAGCGATGGCGTAGTAAAGCGATGGAGTAGTAAAGCGACATTTCCGGGCGAGGGAACGAGTGCGATGACTTGATTTGAGACGACCCCCAAGTCAGGTTGCACGAGCTCGTTTGGCTGGCCTGACGCTGAAGCTCTGCAAACCAGAAACATATGAAACCAGCAACATCCACTTGGTCTGAAGTTCAACGAGGGCAGCCACCCAGATGAAAATTACCGCCATCGAAACGCTTGTGTGCCATGCGCGAATGCGTAATTGGATCTTCGTCAAAGTGGTGACGGACCAACCTGGTTTGTACGGTTGGGGCGAAGCGACTTTGGAGTGGCACACGCGCGGTGTGATGGGCGCCATCGAGGACTTATCTCAGTTATTGATTGGCGCAGACCCAAGGCGTATCGAACACTTATGGCAGATGATGTGGCGGCAACATTTTTGGCACGGCCAGGGAGTGACCCGCTCGACGGCCATCGCCGGTATCGATCTGGCCTTGTGGGATATCCTCGGCAAGATCCACGGGGTGCCATGCCATCAACTGTGGGGTGGTTCCGTCCGTGACACCATCAGGTTGTATTGCCACCTCGGCGGCGGAAACCTGGAAAGCTTCTACGAAACGCCGGTGGACAATGCGAAGCAGTTCGCTGAGCTGGCGCTCCAAGCCGTGGCGGAAGGCTTTACTGCGTTCAAGTCGATGGCGGTGCCGCCCACGATGCCCATCGAAGGACTGAAGCCAATTAAGGCGGCCGAAGCATGCGTGGCGGCTATGCGGGCGGCGGTCGGAGATGAGATTGACATCATGGTTGATGCGCATGCCCGACCATCCCCCGCCATGGGCCTGCAGTTCGCCAAAGCGCTCGATCCTTATGGTCTCTACTTTTTCGAAGAACCGTGTTGGCCAGAACATCTCGAAGGTTTAGCAGCCATCAATGCGGCGGTCACTACGCCGATCGCAACCGGTGAACGCTTAACGCACTTAGCGGCCTTTCGCGATCTGTTTGCAAGTCGCGGCTGCGAGATCTGCCAGCTCGATATCACGCATTGCGGCGGTTTTACCGAAGCTCGTCGCATCGCAGCTCTGGCCGACGCCTATCGCATCGCATTGGCTCCCCACAATCCGCAAGGCCCGGTGAGTACCGCCGCGTCCATCGAATTCGGTTTTTCGCAGCCCAGCTACATCATCTGTGAAACCGTGCACAATGATGTGCCGTGGCGCAGCGATGTAGTGACGGAGGGCTTTACGATCGATACCGCAACCCGCACAGTCACACCCAACACGCTGCCCGGTTTGGGCGTTACGATCAACGAAGCAGAAGTTCGCAAACATCCGTTCGAACAAGAGATATTGCAGCGCGTGTTTTATCGCGACGGTGCAGTAGGAGATTGGTAAGCCATGACAGCCAACGAATCACTGGAATTTCATCATGCAGCTTTTTACGGTCGAATCGGCGTAGCCCGTGTCGACATTACTCCGCCGCTAGGCATCTACGCGCGCAACTGGGGTGCGGCTCGCCACGATGTGGCTACGTCCATCCATCGACCTCTGACGCTGACCGCTCTCACGTTGAGTCCATTAAGCGCAGCGGAAAATCAACGACCGTTGGTGTTCCTTGACGCTGATCTGGGCTGGTGGAAAACACCCGCCACCTATGGCGAATTCTCGGCCCGCTTGCTAGAGGCGTTAGAGCTGAAACCAGCCAACGTCATCTTTGCACTCAGCCACACGCATGCTGGTCCGCCATTGTTGGAACCAGACGATGCGTTGCCTGGCAGCGATTTGCTCCGCACGTGGATGGAGCAATTATTTGAGTCGACGGTACAGGTTGTTC
>JBBQRC010000454.1:0-5054 GCA_038215215.1 Pirellulales bacterium | reverse complement strand
AGTATTAAGCGACCATCTCGAATGGTGGCTCCACCCTGCGGCTCACCGTGCAGGCTACCGATTTCATCCTGGCCAGCTTGTGAAAATGACCAACGCGCCATGGGTGTCGGAGTGCTGATCAGGAGCGGCTGCCCTGAAGTTGTTGGAGTACGTGCAGCCAAGACTTGAGCGCGCGCCTGCCGCTCGATTTCAGCGATATCTAGCGTGAGCACCTTAAGCTCTTGCTGTAACTGGGCAGAAATACGGTTGCGCGCTGCAGCTTCGGCGGAGGTTTCGATCGATCGCTCGCCATGCTTGATTCCCTCGAACACCGCTTTGAAACGGTAATAATCCACTTGTGGAATGGGATCAAATTTATGCGCATGACAGCGAGCGCAATTGATGGTCATCCCTAACATCGACTGGCCAACTACACTGAGCAGATCTTCGAGTTCCTCTTCGCGGGTGATCTGCTTTTGAGTCATATTGGCCTGAGCATTGCCAGCTTGATCCCATGGTCCACAGACGAGTAGACTGGTGGCAATGATGCCGTCCGATGTCAGCTCCCCGTTCGGTTTCGCAAAATTCATGACATCGCCAGCGATTTGTTCTTGAAGAAACAGATCGTATGGCTTGTCCGCGTTCAAGGAATTGATGACGTAGTCGCGATAGTGCCAGGCATGTGGACGAAACCGATCGTATTCAAATCCCTGGCTCTCGGTGTACCTGGCTACATCTAACCAATGTCGCGCCCAACGCTCGCCATAGTGTGGCGAGTCGAGCAAGCGATCCACTAACCGCTGATAAGCGTCAGGCGTGGTGTCTTGGACAAAGTCTTCGATCTCAGTTGGCGTAGGGGGGAGCCCAATGAGGTCAAACGTGAGGCGACGGATAAGCGTCGGTCGATCAGCCATTGGCGCCGGGCCGAGTCCGCGCGATTCCAGTTTCGCCAGCACAAAATGATCAATCGGATTGCGCATCCAAGCAGCGTTGTCAACAGGCGGCAAATCTGGGCGCTGCACCGTCTGTAGCGACCACCAATCTGCGCCCGCACGTTTCGCAGTGCTGTAGGCAAATCGATCAATAGGATTCGTTGAGCCCCACTTGGCCCCTTGCTCGATCCACCGTCTCAAGACTTGCTTTTCTTGATCGGAAAGCGGCGCGTCGGGCGGCATGGCGTCCTCATTCACTTGGCTCCACAGCAGGCTCTCATCCGCCTTGCCCGCAACGATCACCCGCTCGGACTCGCGTAACGCTGTTTGTGCATCGCTTAGATCCACGTCCCCCTTGCGATCGACTGCGTTATGACAGTCCAAGCAGTGCGCGACCAGCAGCGGTTGAACTTGCCGATCGAAATCGACCACATCATCTGCCCCACGGAGAACGGGCTGGCAAGCACTCAAACTGATCGTCACGCCAGCGATGTAGCAAAGCATCACTTGGCGAATAACACGCAGAGAGATCATCGGTCATTCCGTGGCTGGGAGAGGGTCGGTAGGCTGATAATATGCGTGGAGTTAATTTTAACCCTATTCCTGATCGTTTGCTCAAAAACGTGCGGCGAAGGCAAGAGTGTTTAGGAAGGTTGCCAACGGCTGGCAGTTCGGCACAAAACCAGCCATTTATTCGCTTACCAAAGTGGGCTGCGCCGGGAGGGGTGGTAACGCTTGTTGAATGGCCTGTCCAACGTGCAAGAGCATCTCTTCGCGATAAGCGGCTGCGGTTAGCTTGATGACTCCTGGCACTTTGGCGTTTCCTACTTCTTCCGTCCCACAGCTTACCATCAGCGAAGGATGACCAGTGAGATTCGTCAACGTCAGATCATTAGCACCGAGCACAACATCCACCTCAGCCAGCTTTCGTTCCGTCTCCACGATCAATTGACTGCGCAAGCGATTGGCTTGGAGAAAATGCACTGCAGAAACGAATTGGGCATTGCGAAAGGTGTTAGACCACAAACCGTAATTGGCTTTGCGATCAGCCCGGAACGGTTGCTCGAATACGGCCGCAGCCTCTACGCCCAACATGACACTTAACGCTTCCACTGGGATACTGGTGTTCAAATCAAGCTCTTTGATGGTCACGCCGGCTGATTCCAAATAATCCAAAGCGGTTCGCTCCGGTGCATTTAATCGTTCACCTGTAATACCAACGGTCAAGTCGGCAAGGCTAGACTCGAGGGGCCATTGATACGAGCGTTCGACGACGCTGGGATCCTTCCCGTCGGCGCCAAGCAATTCCGCGAACACGATGGCTAAATCGTTGACATGTCGCGCGATGGGACCAATTTTGTCCATCGACCAGGCGAGAGTCATGCAGCCATAACGACTGATGCGGCCAAAGGTTGGGCGTAAGCCGCTAGTGCGACAGCGACGACAAGGCGAAACGATGCTACCCAGCGTTTCACTCCCTAAGGCAAAGGTGGTTAATCCGGCCGCTACCGCAGCAGCGCTACCCGCCGACGACCCACTACTCCCTTGCTCGTTATTCCAAGGATTGCGTGTCATGCCGCCAAACCAGATGTCCCCCCAGGCGAGCGCGCCGACCGTCGACTTGCCCAACACCACCGCACCTGCCCCACTCAGCCGCTCTGCGACCGTGGCAGTTTGTTGACGTACCTGGTCTTTGAATGGTTCCGCTCCCCAAGTTGTCTTCCAGGGAGGGATCGCGATGATATCTTTGGCCAACCACGGTATGCCATCCAAAATACCAAGACTGCCTCGGGCCGCCCGTCGTTGGTCTGACTCGACAGCCAGTTTCAGGGCGTGTTCTTCGAGGAGCGTGACGATACATTTGAGTTGCGGGTCGTACTGCTTGAGCCTGGCAAGATACAACTGCGTGAGTTCTTGACTCGAAAGCTGCTTGCTGGCGAGCAAGTCCGCTTGCTGCTGAATGGACGCAAAGGGGAGGTCACTTTCCGCGATCGCCGGTGCTTGGGAATTGAGCGACCAAGCAACTTGAACGCGCAGTGTTGGCGGTGGGGATGCAGGGGGTTGCGAAGCGGCTTGGGCGTAAAAAAAGTCTGGGCGAAATACTTGTGCTGGGGAAACGTCGAAATCGATTTCCTGAGCTCGAATGGCCTGCGCGCTTTCCAAATTACCAGCCAACGACTGTGCGACCAATTGCCGCTCGTCGTCATCCAGCTCCAAGCCCGCAATCCACTCCGCTTGTGCAATCATCTCTGCGGTTAACTGGCCGCGTTCCTGGACTTGAGCCGCCAACGCCCGCTGAAAGGCAAGCGAACCGACCCCAACTGCGGCCAATGATTGCAATACAAAGCGGCGTGAAAGTGAAGGAGAATGATTCATGCTTGTTTGGCTCTCTGAGATACTCTCTGGGATATTCTCTGGGATATTCTCTGGGACGGTGGGTCGTGAAACCGCCTGTTGGGCACCATTATTGGTCTTTGCATGCAAACTAGCAATGAGCTCAGGCACTGCGCTGCAGGGGTGGTGAGGCCGCGCAGTAGGTGGGCTGTCGGTCTGTGACCCCTGATGGCTCCCTGCTGGCTGGAAGCCAAAGCCATATTTTCTGTTTGCTGGCATTGATTGGTATAGTGCCGGTTTGCAGCCTCTTCTATAAGTCCAACAGACGTAGAGAGGCTGCGAATGAAGGGTGAGCAGGTTGCTTGTTCCTATACGCAGCAATACGCATTGCACGAAAGCTACGTGGTGATCGGCCCGACAGCCTGCCAACCACAAGATTCGATGAATTCACCACTTGCGCGCGGACCCGTGTGTAGGTTCGGTCGCTGCTTGACGGTGGCGTGGCTTTTTGTATTGTCCGCGACCAGCCTCTGTGGACAAAAATCGTTTGCCACCGAGGTCGATTTCCCTATCGTTGAACCATTTCACACGATCTATGTCGAAGCGGAAACTGTCGCGAAAGAAGTTCGCGGAGCCTACGATGTTCTGGCTTTCGAAGGAACTTGTAAGCTCCGTCAGGGTGAGCTGAATGCCGCTGCGGATAAAGTGGTCCTGTGGATCGAACGCCGTGACACGGACGGTATAAAATTGCCCGGAAAGATCATTTGCTATCTCGACGGACGCGCCACTGTCGCCTGGAATGACGAGCGGCGATTGCGTGACGAACGCTGGATGGGACGGCTCTTTAGTTTGCATCCGGTTGATTATCGCGTGCAGCGTGAAGTAAATAGAAACGATATTCCCCAGCTCGATTGGAACAATGGTTTTGGTTCCTCGGTCCAACCCGCGCAATACACACAAGCACCACTGACCAACGTAAATGGCGGTAATGTTCTAGCGCCGCCACTACTGGGCGTACCCGCTACGGGCGCCGACGCATCGCGACTGAATGGCGTGGAGGCCAATGCGGGGATCTTGCCTGGGCCGTCTAGTGTCAACGTACTCAGCGTGCCACCGGTGGCTGGTGCTGTTCCCTGGATACCTAATGGTGGAACCAATAACTCGGAGCTCATTCCGCGTGCGGGACTAGTCATTCCCGAGGATTGATCGCAACCTTATCCCGCGGCTGGAATTCCATTTGTCCCACCGCCAGCGGAACCTGCTTTCCCGGCTCCTGGACAAGTGGCGCTGCAGGTACCGGTTCCGGCTCGCAATTTTGGGGCGAAATCCATCGAGTTCCTGCCGCGGGGGAACCGTGAGCTCAATTTATCTTTTGCGCCGGATCCCACTACAGGTGAATCGGTTGCGATGGTGCGTGGCGGTTTCAGATTAGTCGTGCATGACGTCGAAGTCTCGCAAGGTGCCGCTGGCAACGTTGGCTACGGGACAGTCACTCTCGAAGCCGATAACGCTGTTGTGTGGATTCGCAACCACGGCACTCCCGGCAACCTCGGTGGGCTGGTTTCTACTACCGACCGTCCCATCGAAATGTATTTGGACGGCAACATCGTCTTCTATCAGGGTCAACGCGTGATCTATGCGGACCGCATGTATTACAACGTGTCGAGTGAATACGGTATGGTGCTGGCGGCGGAAGTGATCACTCCAGTGCCTCAATATCAGGGCTTGTTACGACTCAAGGCAGATGTGTTGCAACAGCGGGACCGCCAGAACTTCATGGCCTATGGTGCCGCATTTACAAGTAGTCGC
>JBBQRC010000453.1:0-5064 GCA_038215215.1 Pirellulales bacterium | reverse complement strand
AATGCGGGTGGGATGACAATTCACTCGTTTTTCCAGCTCCCCTTTGGCTTACATTTGCCGGCTGGCCAGCGCAAAGATGAGAACCGACATTTCTCAAGAAAAAAACTGAACCTGATTCGTAGCCTCGATTTGTTGGTCATCGACGAAATCAGTATGGTACGAGCTGACTTGCTTGATGCGATCGACCACGCGTTGCGGCGCTTTCGCTCGGACAGTCGTCCGTTTGGTGGCGTGCAAATGCTGATGATTGGTGACCTGCATCAATTGCCGCCAGTCGTGAAACAGGAGGAATGGGACACGCTGCGTCGCTATTACAGCACACCCTATTTCTTTGGCAGCTTGGCCCTGCAAAAGACCAGTTATGTCTCAATTGAACTGAAGCACATTTACCGTCAGACAGATGCCGCGTTTATCGAATTGCTTAACAAGGTTCGCGACAACTGCCTTGATGAAGAAACCCTGCGGACACTCAACAGCCGCTACGTCCCGAATTTTCGGCCGGCCCAGCAAGCTGCTTACATCACATTAACCGCGACTAACGCGGTCGCGCTAGACATCAACATGAAAAATTTGGCTCAACTGGTTGGTGAGTCCAAGTTCTTTGCGGCTCGTATCGATGGCGATTTTCCATCCAGTTTCTATCCGACTGATGAGCTGCTCGAATTCAAGCTCGGCGCGCAGGTCATGTTCATCAAGAACGACTTGCAACCGGAAAAGCGTTATTTTAACGGCAAGATCGGGCGCATCGTCAATATCGAAGAAAATGCGATTCGCGTGCGCTGTGCTGACGAAGCTACGGATATCGAAGTCACGCCGGCCGACTGGCAAAATGTCAAGTATTCGTTAAATGAAACAACAAAGGAAATTGAGGAGCAGATATTGGGAACGTTTACCCAGTATCCACTCAAACTTGCCTGGGCCATCACGATCCACAAGAGCCAGGGCCTGACATTTGACCGTGCCATCATTGATGCCCAAGCCGCCTTTGCTCACGGCCAAGTCTACGTCGCACTCAGTCGCTGCAAAAGTTTCGAAGGGATCGTGTTGCGTTCCAGGATTGATTTTTCGAGTATCAAGACAGATCCGGTCGTCAAGCAGTTTTGCGTTGAAGCAGAACGCAACGCACCCAGCGAGAGTCAGATCCGGCAAGCCAAACGCCAGTTCCAACAAGGATTGATCGAGGAGCTCTTCAGCTTCCAAGCAATGCAGCAGAGCTTTCGTCAGTTGTGCCGCGTGTATCAGGAGAACCAAACTACACTGACCGCCGAAGCCTACCACCAAGTCAGCTCATTGGCGCGACAGGCTCACGAAGTTTTAAGTGCGATTGCCGACAAGTTTCGACCACAATTGATTGCGTACTTTGAATATGACGGCTTCCCCGAACACAACCAAAGTTTGCAGGAACGACTCATCAAAGCTGCTGGTTACTTTACGGAAAAACTGGCTGGATTGCTGCAAGAATCCGGTGCGATACCGACGACTGCAGACAACCAAGCGGTCAGCAAAAACGCTTTGCTACAGCTCGATAAATTGCAGTTGAGCCTATTTGTAAAGCAGGCAACCTTTAATGCATGCCGCCAGGGGTTCACGGCGGAAGCCTACCAGCGAGCTCGGGTCGATGCTGAGCTTGATTTTACTCCACGAAGCTTGGTCGGTTCGGCCAGGGATTTAAAAGTTCCCAAGGGAGTACCCCATCCTGAACTGTATCGGCAGCTCCTACAGTATCGACAACAGATGGCTGATAAGCTTGGCATTGTGCCTCGTGAGGTTTTGACCAACGAATCGCTGCGACAATTGGTAATACAGTTACCAACCACGCACAGTAACATTCTGCAGATCCACGGAATCGGCAGCAAACGTTTCCAACGCTATGGCCACGATATTGGCGAGACCGTGCGACGATACTGTGACGCAAACCGAGTACCGATGGATCAGATGTCCGGGTCTGACCAGTCCAATCCAGGGCAAGTTCCCAACACAAAGCTGCTTAGTTTTCAGATGTTTGAAGAGGGGAAAACGGTCGAGCAGATTGCCAGAGAACGCAAGTTGGCTTTGTCCACGATTCAAGTGCATCTGGGACATTTCGTTGCCGCTAAGCAACTGGACATCCTAAGATTGCTCGAACGGGACAAGCTGGCAGAGATCGAGCGGTTTTGGAAAGCCAACCCGGCAGCCAAGCTCTCAGAAGCCAAGACGTACTTTGGAGACAAGTACGGGTATGGCGAGTTGCAACTTGCCTTTAGCCACATTCGCATCGACGCACCTTAGCACTTGGTCAACGTAAACTTTATTTTTAGAAAATCTATCTGCCTGAGGGATTTCACCGCATGCCAACTCTTGCCCGATTCTGCGAGTCTGGACGCAGCGACTTGGTTTATGCGATCAGTTTCAGCGGCTAAATAAATTTTTATAGCGAATAGGAAAGATCCTCTCGAAGCGTTGACTTCTTCACGTTGGGTAGAAATGGGAATGGGAAAGAGCTCTACTTTAACTGTTGAATCCTTGTCGACGAAAGGTATGGCGGCTCGTCGCTTGGAATTCGCCTGTTTCATTGAAATAGATGTAGTGAACGATAGAAATAAATTGTCTCCCTACCTCGACTAAGTTGAGTGAATTCTTTTCGCGTTCACGACCGCGGCCCCGCCTCGAGGTTGTTGTCCCGCACTGCACGAAGATGATACCACGATCGCGGTGCAGTCCGGAATAAAAGTCCAGCGAGTTACCAATAAAGGCTCGATGAAGGTGTCCACCTAGAATCATATCGACGCGCGAGTCGACAAATCGCTCGATGGATTTCTTGGCGTTGGGCATGATGCTATCTCGGAGATAGTCAGGTGCCGGCGCAAAGTGATGGTGAGCGACCACGATTCTCGCAAGATCCGCAGGGGCTGCACGAAACGCTTCCTCGCACGCATCCAATTGCCACTTATCGATCCTACCGTTGCTGATCGCAGTTCGTGGTGCCGTCGTGTCCAGTCCGACTATTACTGCTCGATCCATTCGGAGAACTGGATTAAGCTCTTCCGAAATGATTTCTTGGTAAAATCGATGCGGATTAGCCCACCGCTCAAAGACACGATAGAGTGGGACGTCGTGATTTCCCGGAATCACCAATTGAGGAACTTTAGGAAGTTGCAGCAGGAATTTCTTGGCTGCCAAAAACTGTTCTCGTCGGGCGCGCTGGGTCAGATCGCCACTGATGATGACCGCATCAGGCTTTAGCAGTGGGGCGATGCGTAGTGCTGCTTCACCGACCAAATCGACATAGGGAGGTCCAAAATGGAGGTCCGAGATTTGCAGAAGCTTCAGCGAGCCCGATTCCGGTTGGACGAAATCAGGCAACAGTGCAGGCGACGGTGCAGGCAACATAACAGTCAATACCTAAAGAGAATGGGGCGTTTTTCGCAGCCAGGCTGATTGTCATCCCTCAACGTGCTGGAAAAAAGCGATATCGGCCACTACAGCATCAAATGCTGTTCCAAACTCGAATAATTCTTTTGTGGTCAACCGCTATTGGCGCGAAATCTGCCCGGATCGAAGTGCCAGTTGACAGCCAGGGACTCGAATGGAAACATCGAAATGCAATTTGGGAATGCTCTACTGTTGCAGTCTATCGCCGTAATCTTCTCAGTGTTAGTGCTGGGAACGGCCCTGCGGCTGGCCGTCTTGCGCGGGGCTACCACGAACACAGCCCGTGACCGGCTCAACAGTCTAAAAACTTGGTGGACGCTGGTCATTCTGGTATCGATAGCTTGCATGCTGGGCAAAGTTGGAATCATACTTTTAGTTGCAGCGGCCGGAGCGATAGGTTTACGCGAGTTTCTAAGGTTGCTTGGTACGCAGGTCCTCGGCACGCCCACTCTGATCGCCCTATATGCGTCGTTTGTGATTTACTACATGTTCATTTTACTAGGATTCGAAGAGTTCATCCGCTGGTCGGCACCTGTCGTCTTCCTTGTTGTCGTTTCCAGCATAAGGTCTTGCTCAGGATGCATGGAAGGTTACATTCGAACAACAGCCGGTTCTTATTTGGGATTGATGTTATTCGCTTATTGCCTTTCCTATGCCTATTTTGTTACGACACTTTCGCAGCCCAACGAGCCTGCTATTGGACAAGTCGGTTGGTTTCTCTACCTCGTAGTGCTGACGGAAGGGAGCGACATCGCCCAAGCGCTCGTCGGACGAGCGATCGGCGCGACAAAGATCATTCCCCGAACATCTCCCAACAAATCTCTCGAAGGACTCGTCGGAGGAATGGTCGTAACGTTGGCCGCGGCTGTGGCCATGGCACCTTGGTTAACTACCTGGACGCTGGCAGCAGGTTGGTTCGGGGTCGGTCAGGCCATGTTGTCGGGCCTCGTGATCTCGATTTTCGGATTTTTGGGTGGAACGAACATGTCGGGCATTAAGCGTGATGCGGGTGTTAAGGACGGGAGTTCGCTGTTGCCAGGCCAAGGTGGCATGCTGGATCGAATCGATAGCTTGATCTTCTCCGCGCCTGCCTTTTACTACTTCGTTTTGCTTGCGACACGGTAATGCACACATGGAACACACCGAAACAAAAACACACAGAACCAACGCGGAAGTAGTTATGCCTGTGACCTTTCCGGATGACGACAATCCGATGCGCAAGCGTATCCTAACGGTTCCAAATGTTATCTGTTGGGTTCGACTTACTGGAGCATTTTCACTGATCTACTTTGCGATCGCCGATCGGACAATGGTATTCGTGGTTGTTTTTGTCGTACTCAGTTTGAGCGACTGGGTGGATGGTCTACTGGCGAGATGGTTAAAGCAACGCTCCGACTTTGGTGCGAGGCTGGATAGCTTGGCTGACTCGGTACTCTACGGCAGCCTGCTCTTTGGCATGATTTGGCTACGTTGGGACATTCTTCGACACGAAGCGATCTGGTGGACTGTAGGGCTGGCTAGTTACGCGTTGACCACAGGCGCAGGTCTCTGGAAATATGGGCGAATACCGAGCTATCACACCCGCGGGGCCAAGGTCACTAACTGGCTGATCCTGATTGGCGCCGTCAGTTTACTGCTAGACTATTCGACTTG
>JBBQRC010000452.1:0-5065 GCA_038215215.1 Pirellulales bacterium | reverse complement strand
AGACACTGTGTCTGATGAACGACGCGGAATTGCCTGTGTATGTCGCCAGAGCACAAGTCGCTTCGGCTTTGCACATTGTTGTTCAGATCATGCGGTTACCGGATGGTTCGCGACGGCTGCATTCGATCGCCGAAGCTTGCGGGCTAGATGACCGCAACGAATATACCTGGCGTGAACTTTATCGGTTCGAAGCATCAGGAACCGATGGCGACGGAAATTTACAAGGTGAGTTGGTCACGACAGGCGAGCGCCCAACTTTCGCCGACGAACCGTTTCGTATGGGGCTTGGTGGTCAGGTGATTCACTCGACAGACATGTATATCAACAAACGTGAGGACGCAAAACCATCATGAATACAACCATGATTCAATCGGAAGTCTATGAAGTCTTCGAAGTGATCGGCCAGGGTTCGGTGTCAACGATTTACGAGGGCTACGACCACGTCCTCAAACGCGAAGTCGCGATTAAGGAATTGCGACCTGAGTTTCAAGGTAACGCGGAAATCTCAGAATCGTTTTGGGGTGAAGCAACGTTGTTGGCTGGTCTGAATCATGCCAACATCCTTCGCGTCTACGCTATCGAGCGCGAGCGAAATTGGATTGTCATGGAACTAATGCATTCCAACGTCAAAGATGAGTTGCAATCAAAAAAACTACCGTTCATTCGAATTCGAGATATTCTGCGGCAAACGCTCGAGGGATTGCGTTACTTGCACTCGATGAATCGAGTTCATGGTCAAATCCGATTGGATTCCTTGTTGGTCGACAGTGGCGGTAATTTAAAGCTGAGCAACCTGTCGGAGTCTGATGTCGATGGCGAGTTTCGGAGACCGGACGAAGAGCAGCTTCACAGCGCACCAGAAATACTTAATCCTCGGCACTTTGGACAACCCAGTCTGTCGTCGGACTTGTACTGCGTCGGGATCGTCGCCTTACAGCTTTTGGCAGGCGACAAATTTCTGAAGCTATTCAAGGGAATGGATCGCAAGCGGCAAGCAGACCCGATGGCCTGGTCGGCTTGGCACGCTTCGTCCGAACCGATCGGAACGATCCAAGCAGTCGTCGCGGATCTTCCCAGCGATCTTCTTTCACTCGTAGAAGGTCTTACGCAAAAACAGGTCGGTCTGCGATTTTCGACCGCTGCGGAAGCAATCGGTGCGATCAGTCCTCAATGGGGTGAAACGAAGTCATCCCTTAATCCCAACGATGAGAATGATCGCGATCCATCGCAACTCTGCGACGACGGACCGACGGTTACCTACAACAGCCCGAATCTTTATTCTCCGAAAGTGTTAGATTCGCAAAAGAGGAGATCATTTTCCTGGAAGGACCTAGTACAAGAAGCGACTCTTCGTTTTCCCGTTTTGCGAAATCGCAAAGCGCTGCTTTCAGTTGGCGGTGTTTTCGTGGGACTGTTGATGCTAATGATTACCTTGATCCCTGAGATCGAAGGGACTTCTGCACCAACGGTTGAAGTTGAGACAGTCGTTGCCGCAGAGAATTTACCGGAGAGGTCTTTCAGCTATGACCTCTCTTTTGATCGCAGCGATGAACCAACCGCACCCGTCCCAACCGGTCAAATTAAGGTGTTTTTTTCGATGCCGGTGAATGGGCCTGAGTTGAATGGTCTCGAGCTTTTCGTTGATGGCAGAAAGCAAGAAATAAACCAGGCAATAGCTGCCAAGGCTGCGTTAGGTGCAAACTTAGAAATCGATGGGGAGAACACGTTAGGTACTCAAGAGATCGCCTCCAATATTCTCGCCATGCAATCGACACCAAGTGAACCAATTGTTGTTACTTGTCCTGTTGGACGTTACGAAATCAAGTTGAAAGCAGATAACTACAACAACGTTAAGCAAGTCGTGAACGTCTCTGTCGGAAAAGATGACGTCTGCGAACTCCGACTGACGCCGCTGACCTACAACGTCAAGTTCTCGATCAGTCCTTCACATGCCAAGCTCTTCGTAGACGGAGAACCAATCGAAGTTAGCGATGGAAGGGCTTGGAAACCGGAGCTAGCTTGGGGCAATCACAGAATCGAAGTAAGCGCTGAGGGTTTTTATCGAAGTGACGCGCCGTTAATCGTGAATGCCAATCGAGATTACGACGTGAAACTCGTCGAAATCCCTGTGGTCTCGCGGACCATCGATTCCTATCCCCAGGGAGCGGAGGTTCATATTGATGGCGTCCGAGTTGGTCAAACGCCGCTGTTCTGGACCGGTCGAAAAGGCGAGCATCTCATCCAAATGGAATTGCCTGCATTCCAGCACTTGGCAAGCACTGTTCGCATCGAAGACAATCCTTCGAGACTGTTTTGGTATCTGAAACGGTAGCGTGTATCGCTATTTTTTGGACTCCGAGTAATTAGAATGGAATACTGGAGTCGTTGTTTTGTTTGGCAGGGAAGCCATGGTTTTGAAAGAATCCCTGCGAGCGAACAATGTTTCCTTCGATCGAAAAAGTCGCTTTAGCGTTTGCCTTGAGTTTGATTGTTCTAGTTGGGGCCAAGCAAGCGTTTGCTGACGATAAGCTTGGCGTCCCGGCTGATACTAGGCCAGTGCCGAAAGAGTTTCCTTTGTCCGTGAAATTGTTGGGATACATCCAGCAATCCGGCTCCTCGACGGCGTTGATTCAGATCGGAGACGAAAAGTTTACGCTTCGGCAAAGCATTGATCTAACCGTAACGATCGCTGGAGCCACGGACGCCAGTAGCATTAAATTCGACAAGATCGACCACGACAACCGATCGCTTTTGCTGGCTTTTGGAGGTGCGTTCCAGTCCAAAACCTGCCGCATGCAGGGTGATTGACGATGGCCACTTGGCGGAAGCGGGGGGCAGTTGCCAGCCAAACAATCTTGACGCTAGCCAGCGCAATTCGTAGAGTCGCCCAGACTTTAACAAAAACCATGGTTTTATGGATAAAACCGGAAGAAGCAGCGCAAAGGCCAGCAATCGGCAAGGAATTCTCGTTTGTTTCTCTGTCTCGACCTACTTCGAATTACCGCATCACGCTCGGGTTTTGCTCGTCGAGTCGGTCGCCTTCTTTCGTTGATTTCGTTCTGTCTCGCTTTGGCTGGTTCGACGACCGCTTTTGCCCAGCAATTTCCCTCTCAGAACGACCTTGAACGCAGTCGGATCGTCATTCCACAGGAAATTCTACCTCAGCCTCGTTCGCAAGCTGCGCTACTGCGGGAATCGATAGGCTTGCCGACGAACGATCCGATCCTGGAGAGAGTCGAATTCAGCGCGACACCAATGGAACAAGCGCTGCGGTTGTTCAAACAGGAATCGGGGCTACAGGTCGTCGCGTCTAAAGAGGCAAAGGAATTGCTGGCCACCGTCAGCATCAGCAACTTGTCTGCGACGAAGGCAATCAAAGAATTTGCTCGGCAGTGCAATTGTTATGCTCATCTTGATCGTAGCACAGGTATTTATACGCTTTATACCAATGACAAGCGTGATGATACGGCATGGGACTCTGAGTCGCTGCGAAAGTTTGAACAGGAGCTCAACGAAGCATTCCCCGATAGCATTGTGCGGCTGACTTCTGTCGGGAAGCAATTGATCGTTCGAGGCCAAGCACATGATGTCGTCGAAGCTTCGCGGATCATCCGCCTGATTGATGCGGAAGCCAAAAGCAAGAAGATCAAACCAGATGACGATCAAAACAAGACGACGACTGAGGTTCAGCAAAGTGGTGGCTTCCTGGGCGGACTTTCCTATCTGCAAACCAGCGAACCGGAATTGACCGTTATCGACATGCTGACCGTGACTGGTGAACAACAAGTTTCACTGCGAGTCACGGTGGCTGAGGTTGATCGAAATGCGGCGAGACAAATTGGACTGAATTTTGGTGTTAAAGATGGTTCAACTGTCTTCCAAAGTCTCTTAGCTACCACAAACACGGCTGAAGTTGGCAAGGCGATTGTGAAGGGAGGTAGTTTGCCGGTGTCGCTTGACAATGGGCAAATTCAATTGGCAATCATGGCGTTAAGACAAATGTCACTCGCAAAGACGTTAGCGGAGCCGACTCTGACATCCCTGAATGGCCAGGAAGCTAGTTTTCAAGCCGGTGGTCAATTCCCAATTCCCATTGTTTCGGGACAAACTGTTGGTGGATTGCAAGGTGTTTCATATGTACCGTTCGGGATTAATCTTCAATTCACGCCATACATCACTGACCGCGACCGGATTCGATTGAAGGTATCTGCGGAAGTAAGCAGTCGGACCCAGGGGACGCAACCTGGGGATCAAGCCAGTATTGGCGGCGCGGTTGTCCCTGGTTTGGACATGCGAAAATTTCAAACGATTGTCGAGCTTCGTGAAGGCCAAACACTAGCGGTCGCTGGCCTGATCTCGAACAACCAAGTCAACACGGCAGACCGCGTCCCATTTTTTGGCGATCTGCCTATTGTGGGACGGTTGGCAGCGTTTGATCGAATCAGCATGCGAGAGCAAGAGTTAGTGATCTTGGTAACACCAGAACTAGTTCGCGCGTTGAACCCAGAAGAACGTCCACCGCTTCCCGGTACCGATATCTTTGAACCAGGTGATATCGAGTTTTATCTTGGTGGACACATGGAAGGGAGTCGCAACGAAGACTTTCGTAGTCCGGCTCGCACCGATTTTCACAAGCAACACAGCTTCTACAACCAACGCGACGTGTTCATTGTTGGACCACACGGATATACCGAATGCGGACCACAGCCGGGAGTCTTTCAGTGAGAAATCAAAAGAAGGCATTCCACCGGTTTTCCGTACTTTCAATGTTTCTGTTTACTATCGCTAGTGCGTCAGGTTGTTACCCTTTTCGTAACGGCTACCGGCATTATCCAGAAGGCGCGGTCAATTTGCCAACAGGCACAACCACGCGGCATTGGCAATCGGCACACGTAGAAAAATCTCATCGCGACGGATTGGTGTTTTACGAAGCGTCATGGATCGATGGTTCTGATCAATTGGGACCGGCGGCCATCGAGCGATTAGCCAGCGCGTGTAATTCAGACTGCCAATCAACGGCTTTCGTGACGCTTGAACCTGCCCAGGATCAATCACTGAACGATCG
>JBBQRC010000451.1:0-5072 GCA_038215215.1 Pirellulales bacterium | reverse complement strand
GGCGACTTGGGGCTTGGGACGCTCGAAGTGCCGCTCAGTCAACTTGTCACCACGCGGGCATTTGCGAGGTTTAGTATCCAGTTGCTCAGCGAACTGCCGCGCTTCCAGCAGGTTTATAACACGCAACGCGAGCGCTACCGCGCCGCTCACGGCATCCGTAGTCACGCACATCCCGTACCGCCGCTTGAACAGCAGGACGGTTGGCTGGAAGCTCCTTGGTGGGTCTACCGAACCGAGGCTCCCAGGCGGCAGCGTTTGTGGGTCAAGCTGGTAGATGAGCAGTTAATTTTGGGCGATCGCGCTGGCTGGCAGGCGGTGATCTCAGGACGACTGGACTGCGATAAAGCGGCCACACAGTGGCTGGAAATTCTATCCGCCGACGTCTGTTTGCGACCGCGGGCCCTGCTAACGACCATGTATTTGCGGATCGTGGTTGGCGACACGTTTGTGCATGGCATTGGTGGTGGCAAGTACGATCAACTGACCGATGCGATCATCGAAGACTTCTTCGCCATGACGCCGGCACCGTTTGTCGTCGCCAGTGCCACGTTGCGCTTGCCGGTCGTGCAAGAGCCGATGGAAGCGACCAACACTCGAAAAGAGCGTGAGAGACTGTGGCAGTTGCGGTATCACGCGGAAGAGGCATTGGTGGCCGAAAGCGAGGCAACGCAAGACCAAACAATCGAGCTCTCACGGTTGACGGAACGCAAGCAGGAGTTGCTGGCCAACATTCCTGAGCGGGGCGAAAAATGGCAGTGGCATCGCGAAATCACCGCCGTGAACAGACGGCTGGCTGAGCTGGCCGCGGCGGAAACGGCACGCACCAAGGCAAAGCTTGAGCAAGTTACGCAGAACGAGCGACAGCAGCGAGTCTTGGCTTCACGCGAGCACAGTTTCTGCCTGTTTCCGCTAGACGTTGTCAGTCACGAACTCAAGCGATTAGCAGCCGGCGACTTATAATGGTCCTGGAAGCGTCTCGCAGGCTTGCTTTAGACTGCCGTGCAATAAACCTGCTGGGCAACCTGCTGGGCAATCGGTCGAATGGTCCAAAGTGACGGCTTGGTTCAGGAACAGGTTAGCGCTCAGCCTAAACTCGCTGTCGCCGCTGCAAGTGACTCGGCGACTTCAAAGGGCGCACCGGGGCGCGTGCCGTCTGGTATCAGCTTGCATAATTGAAAAACTTCGCGCACATTATCTGCCAAATTACAGAGCACAATGCGTTCGATGCTGCCTTGCCGACGAATCGCTAAGAAGGCCAGGAAGGCGACACTTCCGACGTATTCAACTTGCTGTAGGTTGACGATTACGTTTCTCGGCGAATGGGCCGTGATGGCCGAGAGAATCTCATCCTTAATCTGTTGCACTGGGCCTGCATCGCGCATCCGCTTTTCTAAAATCGTCACGATCAGGCTGGAACCGGTTGTTGAGAACTCGGTCATGGCAATGTTTTCACTCATAGTCTTACTTCGATCAGGATAAAGGGGCCGTGCAACGACGCGTTACTGCCGCATTATAAACAAGAACAACCGCTGCGGGAAAAGTGTTACAATCCTGGCCATAACCCATGCCAATACATTTCACGCGTCCGTTGAGATATGTAGATTATGAAATGGATCGATCGTAAGAAACTGCAGACCGAAATGTTAGCCGGAACATTTCTCAATTTAGGCTCCACGGCAGCAGTAGAAATTGCTGCATCGGTCGGATTCGATTGGCTGCTACTTGACTTGGAGCACGGCAGTGGATCGCTAGCCAACTTGCGCGGCCTGTTACTCGCGTGTCGCGGTGCCGTGGCGGCGCCCATCGTGCGTCTACGCAGCGTGGATCAAGACGCCGTCAAATTTGTGATGGATAGCGGTGCGGCAGGCGTCATGTTTCCGTTCGTGAATACGGTGGAGGAAGCGAAACGTGCGGTACAGTGCATGAAATATCCACCGCTGGGAAAACGCGGGGTGGCGAATGTGATTCGCGCGACGAATTATGGAGAGGATTGGTTTCAGTACTTTCACGAGGCCAATGAAAACAGTCTGGTCGTCGTGCAGATCGAAACGCCGGAAGCGGTGGAAGCTGCCGGGGAGATTGCGGCCGTGGAAGGGGTTGATGTGCTGTTCGTTGGCCCACTCGATTTGTCGGTCAATCTGGGCTGCCCAAACGATTTCACTCCGCCTCACTTTATCGCTGCTTTGGAAACAGTGTTGTCCGCTTGCGCGCGGCATAACAAGTCGGCTGGTATCCTGTCGCGTCCGGCGCTCGTCGAGCAGCACAAGCAAATGGGTTTCCGCTTTCTGGCCTTGGGTTCTGATGCGGGATCGGTCATGAGCGGCTTGAAGCAGAGTTTGGCAGACATGCGCTAGGGCTTCGTCTCAAGTAAGTTACCGCACTCGATCCCTCGCTCCCGCCCTGCGTAGCAGCCATAGCGAGAGAGGGGCAGGGCGACGCTTGCGTAAGCTGTATTTACGAACCATCTAACCGGAGATTATAAAACGTGGCAGCAAAGAAAATCCTTTTTTTAGTTGGCGATTTTGTGGAAGACTACGAGGTCATGGTCCCCTTTCAAATGTTACAGATGGTTGGCCATCATTGTGCTGCGGTTTGCCCGGGGAAGAAGAGTGGTGAAGTCGTCGCGACGGCCATTCATGATTTTGAAGGGCATCAAACCTACAGTGAAAAGCCCGGTCACCGTTTTCAGTTAAATGCAGACTTTGCAGTAGTCGACACAGCCAATTTCGATGCGTTGGTGATTCCGGGTGGACGTGCACCTGAGTACCTGCGATTGGATGAACGGGTGCTCGAAATCGTCCGTGAATTCGCAGACGCGAAGAAGCCGATCGCAGCCATTTGTCATGGTCCGCAGATTCTCGCGGCCGCGGGGGTGCTGACCGGCAGGCATTGTAGCTGCTATCCGGCCTGTAGTGCGGAGGTGCGGCTGAGCGGCGGTACCTACGTGGCACCCTCCAGCGGTTTTGATTCCGCGCACACCGACGGCAACTTGGTAACCGCCCCAGCCTGGCCGGCTCATCCGGCTTGGATGCGCCAATTCCTGAACTTGCTGGGTTCGCGCATCGAAGCATGAGCATCGCCGGCAAGATTTCATTGGAATTCAACGGACTTGAAGCCCCGTCTCGAGAAATACTTGCCTCAACCCGTACACATACTTTTCCGAGGTGTATTGTTGGCAATACTTCTCGCGTCCAGCCGCACCTAGTCGCGTGCACAAAACGACGTCGCCTGCTAGATTCTCGATGTACTCGGAGAGCTGCGAGTGATCTTCGGGCGCGACCAAAAAGCCGGTCTTTCCATGCTCGACTATCGAAGGGATGCCACGCCACAGCGTAGACAGGACCGGCATCGAGAAACACATCGCTTCGACTAGCACACATCCGAAACTTTCTGACTGGTAATGCGAAGGGAAGCAAAGTACATCGGCGGCAGCGAAGCGTTCCCATTTAGCAGCTCCCGTCTTTTGTCCCCAGATCTTCACCACGTCGTGCAGTTGCAGTTCTGCAAGGCAGCGTTCGACCGACTGCTGAAAGTCTGCTGGCTGGTAGCTGCCGACAATGTCCACCTGCAGTTCGCAGCCTCGCAGTCTCGCTTCCGCGCAAGCTTTTAATAGAACCAGAATTCCCTTGCCTTCGCAAACTGTGCCGACATAAAGAATCTTGAGAATAGAATTCACCGCGCGCAGGGGGCGCTCAAATTGCATGCGTTGCGCTTCATCGTGGCATGCATTGGGAATAGTATAGGTCCGCTGCGCGTCCAGCTCGGAGGCGTCGGGGGTCGTTAGTTCTGACAGTTGAATGGCGGCGTCGGGACGTGATAAGGCCAATTTTGCCAGCCACCTTAATCCCGCTGGTAATCGTGCGATGAGCTCGCTGACGCCACTGGCTTGAAAATGGAAGACTGTCTTCGAGAACAACCAACGAGTAGACAGTAGGATGGCAATGTCGCGCACTAGCGGAATTAGGTTTGGTCCAGCCGGTGGATAATAAAGAATGCGAGATTGGAAGCGAAATCGACAATAGATGATCTTGAGAATTACGACGGCCAGATGAACAACTTTGGCAATTTGAAATCGCCCGACTTGGTCTAGGTTTCCGGAAAACGCCATGGGGACGTGATGCAATTTTATTCCTGGCATGTCGCCATCGAGTAGCATCTTAATCATCAGTGATTGGCCGTGGAACGGCGGTGGTACCTGGCCAACGACCAGGACTCGAACGGGCGCAGTCGCGGAGTTATCCGCGGCGGGTAAATTACTCGTCTTCATGGTGCCAGGGCTCGACGCACAGGATCGCGGTCTTCCGAGTGCCGAAGTTCATCAGGTTGGTGCAATAAAGCGAGGAAGGTAGACACCAGTGCGAAAAGTGGAAATCCAGGGAGTTTGAACAGTGATTCTCCCCCGCCGTTGATCATCGCCAGCAAAAAAATACCTGCTACGATCGCATACTCCACACGGCTGGTTTTCGCGTAGAGATTGGCGGCCGTAAAAAAGGCGGTTAGCAGCCAACCAATAAACAAAACGGCACCTACTACGCCAACATCCAACATCATATCCAGATACATGTTGTGCCCGTGTGGAATCTCCCACTTGAATAATTCACTTAGATACTCGACGCGATCAGCGTCCCAAAATGCGAGATAACCATATCCAAACATTGGCGACTTGTTGATCGATTTAAGCAATTCTTCCCATAATGGCAAGCGACCGGTCAAACTCCCAACTTCATCAGAACGCCCCATGGCCATGGCTTCGCTAATCAGCCCCAATCCTTGGTTGCCGACAAAAACTGAGCCGACTGTCACGCAGCCAGCTAGGAACAGGCCGGCAATCAACAAGAATATTCGATTGCTTCCACGCAATGTCAAGAACTGTACGGCGGCGAAGGCCACCACCACGGCCGCTAAAGTTGTTCGTGATTTTGTAAGCCAGATGCACGCGATGGCCAGTGCGAACAAGCAGATCAATATCAGTTTGTTGCTGTCGTCGCGATAAAACAGTTGGGCGGAAAGACAAAGTAGTGCGCCGAATATGGCCTCGGTATTTGGATGCGTGGTACCAATAAATCGATATT
>JBBQRC010000450.1:0-5078 GCA_038215215.1 Pirellulales bacterium | reverse complement strand
ATCGCGTCAAGGTCTACCCGGCAGCACACCCGATTCAGCCGAAGTTGTCGATCCCGCGCTCGCCACCGCCGCCGCAGCGGAGCGCAAAGAATTGCTCCGCTTAGCGATGAAAGCGTTTCGTAAACGGCTCAAGCTAACGATTCTCGACGACGAATCGCGGTTGGGACGCGGGCCGATGTCAGGTGGCAGTAAGTCGAGCGTGATTGCCATCACTCCACCCAATCAATTTCCGCGCGATGTGTGGGAGGAGTTGGCTGAGCAAGGAAAAATTAAGCGTGCCGGTCGCGGCGTCTACGAACTGACCGAATAAGCCTCTGCAAATGAACAAGATCCCGTTAGCGTTCGCGGGGAGGTGCCGGCGAATTTCAGGTGAACGCCGCCAATCGCAATAAGGCTGACGAATACGCACTAAAACCAGTACGGACAATCATTTGGCCAACGACGCTCAAAGTAAAAAATTTGGCATGTTCGGAGGTGTCTTCACCCCGTGCACATTGACCATTTTGGGTGTCATCATGTTCCTGCGTTTCGGTCAAGTCGTTGGCCAGGCAGGGATCTTGCAAGCCATGTTGATCGTGCTGGCCGCCAAAACGATTACCACGCTGACGACATTGTCCTTGTCCGCAATCGCGACCAACACACGAGTCAAAGGTGGTGGTGCCTATTATCTGATCAGCCGCTCATTAGGGGTCGAATTTGGAGGTGCGATCGGCATAGTATTTTTTCTCGCGCAGGCCATTTCGGTTGCCATGTATATTATTGGGTTCACGGAGGCCTTTACCGACACGTTTCCAAGTGTTGCTGGAAATTTCCTGTTTGTCGCCAGCCTCGTTAATGTCCTTGTTTTCTTGTGTGTTTACATCGGCGCAGGTTGGACTATCAAGGTTCAATACTTGATTCTAGCCATTCTGGTCGCGTCCTTGGGATCATTTTATTTCGGGGCCATCGCCAGCTTTGATGTACAGTACTTGCAGAACAACCTGGCATCCAATTATCAGCCTGGCGAAAATTTCTTCACCATGTTTGCGCTCTTCTTTCCAGCGGTCACCGGCATCATGGCGGGAGCCAACATGTCCGGAGATCTCGCCAACCCCTCCAAGTCCATTCCGAAGGGAACGCTGCTAGCGGTGCTAGTGACAGCCTTCATCTACTTTTCGCAGGCTTTCTTGTTAGGCTGCGCGCGACCCGCCGATCAGCTGATCGCGGATAATATGATTGTTCGCAGTATCTCAATCTGGCCAATTTGGATCACTGCGGGCGTGTTTGCGGCCACTCTTTCCTCGGCGCTTGGCTCCATGATGGGCGCCCCGCGAATCCTACAAGCCTTTGCCAAAGATGACATCTTTCAATCGTTGAAATTCTTTGCCGCAGGCAGCGGGACGACCAACGAACCGCGTCGCGCAGCCGTTGTCACGTTTTTGATCGCGCAGGTTTGCATCGTGCTCGGTGACCTGAATGCCATCGCGCCCATCATCACGATGTTCTTCATGATTACTTACGGATTACTTAATCTGGCGACCTTTTACGAAGCGATCACGAAGAATCCCAGCTATCGCCCCACGTTTCGCTTGAGGCATTGGAGCATTTCGCTGGCCGGCACACTGGGATGCTTGGTGGTCATGTTTTTGATTAACTGGGTATGGGCCTTGATTTCGATCTCTTTTATCGCCGGCTTACACCGCTTTATTGGTTGGCGGGAAATCGAATCCCGCTGGGGTGATCTCAACAGCGGCGTCGCTTTTGAACGCGCTCGCCGGGCCTTGCTCCGCCTTGAAGATGAGTCATACCATCCGAAGAATTGGCGGCCAATTGTGATTGCCCTTAGCGGCTCTGGTTGGACCCGGCCCCATATTCCAATCTACGGCCATTGGCTGACTGCCGGCCACGGCATCTTGACGTTGGCGCATGTGGTCACGGGCGACATTGAGGACCACGCGGAACGGCGCCAGAGCTATGAAAAGCAACTCCGAAACTTTATCAACAAAGAAGAACTACAAGCTTTCCCGTCCGTGACGGTCAATGAGTACTTGTCAGACGGCATTGAATCCCTGCTGCAATGCACCGGTATCGGCGGTCTCAAGCCCAACTCTGTGCTGCTAGGCTGGCCAAAGGACGAATCGAGAGCCGAAGTGTTTGGCGCCAGTATTCGCGTGATCGCCAGGTTGGGTCAAAGCGTGTTGGCCGCGCGCTTTCTTGATCATCGCCACGCCGATGACCACAAACCAAGCGATGTGAACGAACACTGGGAGGTGCCGACGGGTACGATTGATGTGTGGTGGCGTGGCATGGAAAACGGCGCGCTGATGCTGCTGCTAGCACACCTCTTACATCAGAATGCAAAGTGGCGAGGGAATCGCATTCGCCTGCTGCGCATGGTCGCCAAAGAAGAGGCGCGCGAAGAAGTTTGCCAGCATCTACTCAACCTCGCCGCGAGCGCCCGGATTAACTGCGATGCCAAAGCCATCGTGTCCCAATCGGCGGTTGAGGATGCTATCAAGATCGAGTCAGCTTCCGCCGCGATTGTCCTCATGGGATTCAAAACTCCTGAGGCGGGTGAAGAACTCGAACTATTTCGTCGCATGGAAAATCTTACTGACACGTTACCCCGAGTGATTTTCGTCGACAGCGCTGGTGGCGTAGCACTTGATTCCTGATTTAACCCTCACTTAGTTCATCCGCTAACCCGTCAGTTTGTCCTTCGGTCCTGCTGACGATCATGACGCTCGTCGACAAGTCGCTGATCATGCGATCTTCGGTGCCATCGGTCCCCGCACGATGCAGGGACATTTCCTTGGGTGGCATAGAGTCAGGCAGCAGGCCGATGTGACATACCGGTTCACCAGGCGTCACCGCAGGCAAGGTTGTCATACCAATAATGATGCAGCTGAAAGGAGCCACCAACGTGCTCCGTTCAACGCCGAGCAGATTAGTGTTGGTCGCGATCGGTTGCCCGGCTTCGACAACCTCTCCAGGTTTGACATGGAACTGCAAGAACCCCCCTCGCTCGGCGCGCAGCCATTTGGTCTTATGCAGCAAAACTTGATGTACGGGTTTTCTCTGTTCGTAATGGCACATACCCAATTCGCTTAACACATTTTTGATGCCTTGAATAATCATGGTGACGATCCTGGTTTCGACCTTCCAAACCTCACCCCCCTCTACAATGATCGTGGGACAGCCCGCCGCGCTCGCTTCCCGACGAAATGATCCAATCGGCCCTTTCGAATTGAGGATAATCTCGCAGCCAAATGCCTTGGCTAAGCGAGCGACTTCGGGATCGGCCATGTGGCCACGCACATTGGGGTAGTTAGTGCGGCGCACCGCGGCGGTATGCAGATCGATGCCATAATCGCTGCGGAGCACAATTTCCTGGAATACGTTGTGCGCCATGCGACTGGCCAAACTACCGTCCGGCGAGCCAGGAAAAAAACGATTCAAATCGCGCCGATCCGGTAGATAGCGGGAGTGACGCTCGAAAGCCAAAAGGTTCAACACGGGAACCAAGATTAGACAACCGTGAGTCAGTTCGAGATCGCCCGCGTGCAGCAAATGGCGAATGGCTCCGGTACCATTGATTTCATCACCGTGCAGGGCTGCAGTCACAAACACCGTTGGCCCAGGCTGTGCAGCGCGTCGCACCTGAATAGGGATCCGCACCTGCATGCCGCTATAGCTCTCGCTGATCGTCAATTCTACATTTTTGGTCTGACCTGGCAGAATGGACTCGCCCGCCCACGCATCAACCGGCTGCTTCACAAAATTGCGTTTTTTCTTGGTCATAGGGCCTCGGTTGATGGACGAACTCGACAACGCCTTTCTAGCTTCCAATTGTACCTTCTAATCGCGCCGGTGAGGCGATAAGTTTTGTCCAGCACCTCGCTTACGCGATCTGCGCAGGCTGGTTACGATAATCGCTCTGCCATTTCCAAAACAATGAGAATTCCGCCATGAAAAAACTCAGCTTCTCATCTTACGATACGGAAGGCTTTGTCGACGAGTTGTTTGCTGAAAATGGGGCTCCCCGCCAAGGGGCTGAGCTGCTCGTCGAACGCATTAACAGCCTCAGTGACCTGGAACTCATCGCCAGCCAACATGAAATCGAAGCAGCGCTCCTCCGCATGGGGATCACGTTCACCGTGTACGGTGACGATGCAGGGACAGAAAAAATATTTCCCTTCGACATGATCCCCCGGATCGTTCAGGCCTCCGACTGGCGACACATCGAAGCGGGGCTCAAGCAGCGGATCAAAGCCCTCAACCTGTTCGTCGACGATATTTATCACGACCAACAGATCATCAACGATGGTATTATTCCACGCGAAATGCTTGAAAAAGCCAAGTCGTTTCGTCCGGAGTGCGTGGGCTTGAATCCGCCAAGCGGAGTTTGGTGCCACATCACCGGAACCGATTTGGTGCGGCACAGCGACGGCGCAATCTACGTGCTCGAAGATAATCTGCGCTGCCCCTCCGGCGTGTCCTACGTACTGCAAAACCGTTTGGTGATGAAGCGCAGTTTCCCTCACATTTTCGCTGATTCGAGGGTCAGGCCAGTTGTCAACTATCCCAGCCAACTGCTGCAAACCATGTTGAGTGTGGCGCCGCATGACAACCCCGAACCCACCGTCGTGGTGTTAACTCCCGGTATTTACAATTCGGCGTATTACGAGCACTCGTTTCTGGCCCAGCAGATGGGCGTTGAACTGGTGCAAGGGGACGATTTGGTCGTCGAAAATGATCGCGTCTACATGTTCACCACCGATGGATTAGAGCAGGTCGATGTGATTTACCGCCGCATTGATGACGATTTCCTCGACCCCGAGTGCTTCCGCAAGGACTCCATGCTGGGTGTCCCAGGCTTAATGAAAGCGTACCGCAGCGGCCATGTAACGCTCTGTAATGCACCGGGAACGGGCATCGCGGATGACAAAGTTATCTATGCCTACGTGCCGGAGATGATTCGTTATTACTTGGGCGAACAAGCCGTCTTGCCCAACGTTCCTACGTATATCTGCCAACGCGAAGAGGATCGTGAGTATGTCTTAGCCCATTTGCATGAATTGGTGGTGAAGGCAGCCAAC
>JBBQRC010000449.1:0-5103 GCA_038215215.1 Pirellulales bacterium | reverse complement strand
TGTCCCACCGCCAAAGTCATAGACAACCAAGTGTTGTTTGTGATCTGCTCCAGCATGATATACCAAAGTCGCGGCAGTGGGTTCGTTGATAATGCGTTCCACTGTCAACCCAGCCAATTCTCCCGCTTCACGTGTCGCTTGACGTTGATTTTCGTCGAAAAATGCAGGTACGGTGATCACGGCGCGGGAAACGGGTGTTCCCAACACGCGGCTTGCCCGGTCGCGCAGTTTTCTCAGGATCATGGCGCTAACTTCGGGCGGCGTGAATTGTTGCTCACCCAAATGCACCTTGTCCATTTGCCCCATGTGGCGTTTGATGGAAACTATCGTACGGTCTGGAAACGCAATCTGTTGGTTGCGGGCTACCGTACCGGTTATCAATTTGCCTTGGGGGTCAACGCCTACTACCGAGGGTAAAATGGCCTCACCGTCATCCGACAGGACCTCGGGGCGACCGTTGATGACGGCGGCTACAACACTGTTCGTGGTACCGAGGTCGATGCCGACAATGGGGCCTTTGGCAAGTTCTGACATCATGGATCGCTTCCTTGATCGAGTGAAATTCTGTACCTAGCAGGCCGCATTATTGAGTGTCGTGCGGCAATTATTACTCGTGATTACTGGGCTACACTATTACTGAGCTACACTGACTTCGGCGTAGCGAATCAGCTTACCCTGCCAGCGATAGAGAGGGCAATGCTGACGCACCACCTCTCCCCTGGAAATCGTTTTTCCAATAAATGATTCTTGACTACAGTCGACGGCTTCAACCGCGTTCATGAGTTCGCCATCAAACATCAAACCTATCGTATCAATACGTTCGATTTCGTGTTCCGTCAGTAAACGCCGGACGCGCGTGACGACCATGCGTAGGCCTTCGAAAGTGGATTGGCTCTGTGTGGATTGGCTCTGTGTGGCTTGGTGTTGGCTGAATTGGCGCGGTGCAGTTTGGTCCGGGGCGGAACCTAACGTGATTTCAGCATCAATCCTCTCGATGACTTGCTCCCAATATCGGTAGCCAAAAAATCGAGCAAGCCAACCTTGGTTTTCGTAGGCTTCGGTTAGTTCGGCTCGCATTGCGGATAGTCCATCAATGACACTCGATTCGTCAGACGCACCGGCTTCTGCCTGCTCTGCAAATTCAATAGCATCAACCGCGCGCGTCAGAATTAGATCGATCTCGATGAGCGTATGGACAAATCGCCGCAGTGTATCGGGCGAATCGCTGTGCGTGTAAGGTGCGAACGCGGTAGGAACGCGTTCAAGTTGCTGATGCTCAAATTGTGTGAGCTGATCGGCAACTTGTTGAATGGACTTGGCCAGCTCTCGACTTTCCCGAGTCTGCCCTCGATACTCGTGACGCAGTGCCGTAAAGGCTTCAACTAAATCTACAAATCCAAACTGCGGTTCTTCCATCCTGGCAGTGCCATTTGGATTCGCCTTGGCCTCTGGTTGCACAATCGCACTTTCCTGGATAGGCCGGCTATCTTCATGCATTTGGTTTATCTCGGTGCATGTGGTTGTCTTCATGTTGTGTGTCACAGTGGACGGCTTGCAGTCGAACAATTTTGTTCATTAGACTGCGCCTGTCCGTCAGTTCCCGAGGCTCAGCAGCAGGTTGACTGGAATTCGGGGTGGCTTAGCTCGCTGCTCATTGATGACTTCCGACCAGGGTTTTGAAGTCGCCTGTTGAATACCCAATAGCCGTACTGCAATTCGCAGCGGGTCGCGCGCCGCTTCGTACGCTTGATGAATATCCCGAAATTTCTGAGGATCCTGTTCGGGTGGAAACTCTTTAACGAGTTCGAGATAACGTGCTCTTACTTCATCTTCACCTGCGCCCACTGCCAGGCCTAGAACTCGAAATGGGTCAGTAACGGGTGTTGTGTTCGCTTGGTCGCTCATCGTTTCTTGCCTTTCTTTTGGTTTTTCTTGTCGAAAGGATTCTTGCGGTTCCGTCGCTCCTCCGCCTTGCTTGGACCACTCATGCCGGGGCGGGATGGCGAATCGAAACGGAACGGTTTCACCGCACTATCCGCGGTTTCAACGTCGCGCGCATTGAAACTCAAAGATGGACCAGCGCCAAATCGGTTTCCCATGGTGGTATCAAAGCGAAAATTTAGATCTGACTCCTCCTGCTCGGCCGATTTTTGGCCTGCGGAATTTTTTATTGCCGCGCGGGCTTTGGCAGCCATGCATTTTGGACAGTCGCACTCGGGGTTATAGTCCAGCCCACCTTCAAGTTCACCCCACTGATCATCATTATCCTCTCCTTCATCCCATTCGTCGTCATCTTCATCTTCGTCTTCACCTTGAACGTTTGCATTGCCACCAAACGCTCCCGTCATGCGGCCAAATAGTTCTGCAAAGCTACTAGTGCTTTGCAGGCGGCTGCTCTCTTTCTGGCGTCGTTCCGCAACTTGACGAACGAGATCCGCGAACCAGAAACGATAGTAGCGATCTTTTTCGGTCTTGGCTGCTGCGTCCAAAAACACGACAAGCTCACCGACCTTTTCGAGGTTCCAGGTGTAGCGTTCTTTAAGTGTTGCGTGAATCATGCTGGCAGCCATGAAGCGATTTGATGTCGCGGATTGGCGGATGCAATGTGGCGCGTTGGTACCGTAATTAGGAGGCCAAAAACGATGTTGAGACATCCACAACACTGCCGCTTCGATTCCATCCACTTTCGGCGGCATTGGTAACGCTTTGAGTCGTTCTAATAATTCGCGCCCAATCTTGCTTGCATGATTTCGGTAAGCCGGATAGAGCAAGGTCAGGCGATTGAGGTCCCACAGAAAGCTGCCCGTATTGACTAAATCGTTCAATGGGCAGGTCGATATATTATCGACCAAATGTTCAACCGTTTCGCGAAGGGGCTTGAGATCACTCGCGGGAACTCGCATCCGCTGTGCCGCTGCCAGCCTCATTACCGATTCCGTCAACGACGGTTCCTTATTTGGCTCATCAATCACCGGCCGGATTTCGTCTACGGGGAACAGATCGACTTGAGTGTCTAGAGCCTGCCCTTGAGTATCGCCAGGTCCACTTGAGCGAAGTGCGTAGGCGGCATGAAGAAACGGTAGCCAATCCTTGGGCAACCAGGTTGGCCAAAGCGAATCGACCGCGACCAGTTTCTCTGGAACTTGAGCTAGCCACTGTTTACGTCGGCATAAACGCATGGCTTCCAGTAACTCCCATTTCCAAGGAGTTGCACGAACACGTGGATCGTCATGACGTGAGGCGGCCAACCAATCAACCTGTGGCCTGGCTTTCTCCATATCTTCATTCTCGAAATAATAGTCGACGAGCCAAAGTCGAGGTTCAATCGCGTCCGGCAAGCCGCAGTTCCAACCCACCATGACGATTGGCAATTTCTTCTCAAATCGATCGCGTTCTGGTTTCTTCAAACGTTCGTTGTCGACTTTGGATTGCACCCAGTCGAGATATTCGCTATGTGCGGCCGCATGAGCAGGATACGCCTTGACTGCGGCTCGGAAGTGCTTTTCAACCGTGGCAGTATCTTCTTTCTCTTCAGACAGCAGGAAGTTGAACATGCCCATATTGCTGTCCGGACGTAGCGCATCCATGGCCTCTTGCAGATGCAGGTAGCTGAGCAAGGCGCCACGCAACTGTTCACTAATCTTCGTGTTTACCGGCAACTCCTTCTCTAAATACTGCTTAAAATACTCGTCAGATTCGTCACCACCATCTTCAAATTTTCCATAAAACAGGCTTTTGCGAAATGTGTGCGCCGGGTCGTAAGGTGGACCGTTGAAATTGCGGCAGACTAACTCAAAAACATCGACGTAGTCTTGCTCGAAGGCGAGTTGAATTGCATTTTGTTCTAGTGACTTGACGAAAGCGGATTCGGTGGCGCGATGTTCAAGACAAAATTCCTTTAGCCAGTTGATCGTCTCCACGCTCAAATTCGAATCGGCGCGGTCAACTAATTTTGCCAGCCTGTTGAATGCTTGCGCCAAGGCTGGACGATCAATGCGAATAGTGCGGACCGTTTTTAGGGCAGATGCCAAGGCTTGTTCCGCACCACTGCCCGCCGAACCTTGCTCTGAGGCTTTGAGGGCGCGCGCCATCTTTGCCGGACGCCGCTGGCTGTCCAGGCGATCCCAGAATTGCGAGGCGGATTCAATCTCGCCTGCATACCAAACAATGAGTCCCCGCAAAAACAGTCGCCACTCGCTGTAGGGACTGCTTCTCGGAATATCATTGATGCGACGTTTTGCTTCGTCATCCGCACCCTCGTAAACCAACCTTAAAGCCTCTGCGATGGCTTCCGCTTGCTGAGCCAACTCGGGCGATAACGAAGCCCGCGTTTGGGGAGCAAAAACGGCTGCATCCTCCGGCGATTCACCTTCAAAAGTCCGCGGACGAAGCCGTTCAGGTTGAGCTTGAATTCCAGGCCTAGTTGTACCAGCAAGCCTGCGTTGCTTTAGCTTCTTCGCATTCGTTCGGTTCTTACTTCCCATTCCGTCGCCACCTCGCGTAATCGTGACTAATCCGTTGCCCGTATCTTACGTGCCAAGGAGCTAACCAATCAAGTATCCCTTCACGCTAGGTTACGTTGGGCGGGCAGGAAATGGAAACCCGACGCGTCCGCGAGGGTATACTCGGACGTTCGGGGGTTTGAACGAACCACATGCACGCAGTGGTCAACGCGTTCGAGACTCCGCCAAAAAAAGTTCGCGCGGATTTGAGAGCCTGTTGCGATCGAAGGCTGAAAGAAAATGCGTTACCGGTGATCACTGACAATGGGTGGTCAGAACGCGGAAGTATTCGCTGGGTGTTTGACGACGAAGGTCTCGATCAAGTTGTCCGTTACATGCTGAACGGGTAACCGCGTAAACGGATGAGAAGACGAGCGAGGAGAAGAGGTGACCAACCTCGCTGACGCGTCGGGTTTCCATGACGGCAGGCAGGCCCAAAAGTGGCGAATCGGCCTGGTGTTGTTCGTCAACGGTATCCCCGTCGTGACGAGGGAACCGAAAAACAAACTCAAGCAGACGGTTGAGAACGCAATTCGCCAGTGCCAAGATTGCCAGTGCCAAGATTGCCAGTGCCAAGAAATCCGGCAGCCCAAACACGCCG
>JBBQRC010000448.1:0-5106 GCA_038215215.1 Pirellulales bacterium | reverse complement strand
AACGCGGTCTGCAAACGCCGTGGGAAATGCGAGCGATCGCGTTGGCTGAGTTGGACTTGGTCCCGCACAGCCTCATGTGGGACATGGGAGCGGGCAGCGGTTCGGTGGCGATTGAGTCAGCTCAGTTGGCACCGAGCGGGCTCTCAAGCGGCTTGGCACCGACGTCCGCGTATTGATGATCAATCTGGCTCGAGGGCAGCAGCAATTCGATGAACTCAGATTCGAGTCCGCCAATCCTTCGTTCTTAATCGTGGCTCGCAAAAGTTAAACACTTAACCGGTCATTGTAATGTCTGGTTCACCCTGATTAATTCGCAGAGTCGACCACTACCGACCACTACCGACCGCTGCCTTTACGTTACTTTGCGCGTTCTTTCCATTTCATCTCATACCAGTTGGCATAGTTGACTGAAATTCCCAAGACGCATTCTTGTTGAAGTTAGCGAGGCATCACGACTTCGATTTCAGTTTGTTTGTCCGCTAACTCAACGTTTGCTGAACCGTTCGACCGCGTTCGGACGTTGAGAATTAGCAAGCCTTCCGGTAAGCCGGTGCTGATGAACTGCCCATCTTCGCCCGTAAAGTTGGCTGATTGATAAACGAGGATCTGCGAATTGCGTTTGAAAGAGAGATTTGCACCTTTGATTGGTTTACCTTGAGGGTCGACCACCGTTCCCGCAATCTTTCTGGCACCAGAAGCTAATTCAATGTCTGCAAACACAAATTTTAGCGGATCATCGGTCGCAGTAGGCCGCGGCCCATTTGTAGAAATGCCCCAACTTCTAATCGGGAAGTTTCGCAGCCCGTCAATGGTGTATAAATTCCCTGCGGGAGCGTAGATCGAGTATTCACCCTGCTCATTTGTGTAAGCTTGAAGCGGAGTGCCTGGCAAGATTTGTGCGGCAGTGCCAGAGCCAGAGCTGATTCCTACGCCTAAGTTGACACCTGCGCCGTAAAGTGGCGAACCGTTGAGTAAAACTTTTCCTGAATACAGAGCACCTTCCGCTAGTCGTAGTTCGACGACTTCTTCCGGGATGTCCTTCGTTATCGCAATGTTCGCAAAATATCGTGGCGATTCAATTGGGTAAGAGACCGTCACCGTGTTCGCTGCAAGATTCTGACGTGGACCGCCTCCCTGACGAATATTTGGCGGAAATCGTGGATCAGGTTCGGTAACGCTCCAACCCATGGCGGGCTTGATTACGGCAATCCCATGCGCGTCGGTTGTGACAAGCTGTTCTACAGAATTCCCAAGCACGAGACTTGCTTGATCGATTCTTGTCGTTCTCGCTTGCTCGGATGGTCTGTACTGGCTCAATACTACCTTGCAACCGGAAACCGGTTTTCCATCGATTGTGACAACTCGGATCGTAACGGGTTTGGCTGCTTCGGTATCGACATCTAGCAAGATCGTTCCCAAGTCAACAGGCTCGTTATCGATAACATCAACTAGCCGAACGGCTCGAGATTTGGGATCGTTTTGAAATTGTTGTCGCTCTTCGTTACTCATCCAATTGGGTGCAAAACGAAGTGATTTTTGATCAGGTTGAAGCGCGATTCGAAATCTTCCATCCGCATCAGAAGTTGGCGGATCGCTCCCTCGTTGCTTTTCGGATCGAATTTCGATATCTGCCAATGGTTGCTTCGATTTTGCTGAGAGAATACGTCCGCTGACCCAAGTGCCTTGCAGCACAACAGGCCTAATCGTTCTGGATGACAATTGTTCTCGATCCAAATTGAAGTACGTTTCTGAAAAACGACTATCGCTCGGCGGCTCGACTCCAACGCCTTCTCCGTAATCCATCAACTCGTCCTCACCCCATGCATTTGGATCGAGGCGACGAATGGTGTACTTGCCATCTGCATCGGTAATGGCCTCGCGCTGATATCCAATGCGAACACCTGCAACAGGAGCTCCTTCGGTGTCGACAACAACACCGTTGAGATCGCATTTGGGATAAAGTTTGATTTGAGCCGCAACCGCGAAGTAATTCGTCGTTTTAGAATAGTTTCCCTTGACGGTAGGAGTATCGCGTGACGTACCGACAATCGCGACAATGCTATCCCAGGTGTCAGATTCAATCGTGACGACGGCGTGCAAGTCAGCAGGCAAACCATCGATGACAAAGTGTCCGCTCTCGTCTGAAATCGCTTTGAATTGGAAGGGCTCAGTATCTACTCTGCAAGCGTAGTGATTCGTGGTTGGAGTTGAGAAGAACAAAACTTTTACTTTAATCCCACTCATTGGCTGGCTACCTGGAGCGAGCAATTCGCCTTCAACACGTCCTGTATTCTCGTTCAAGGCGAACGAGACATTTTGCAGAGCCTCGGAGTTCGCATTTGTAAAAAGAAAACTGCTATCCCCTGTGATTCGATTGAGCGAATCGACTGTGTATAGGCTCAAGTGCTTACGCTGGCTTTCCGATGGCGTAAGGGTGAGCGAATATCGCCCCAATGTGTCCGTAGCTGTTCGTCCAATAAGCTGTGCCGATGAGTCCTTGATACTTAAACAAAACACGACCGCTTCGGTAGGAATGAGTTCTGAGTTGCGCACCACGCCACTTATCGTCATCGGTCGAGAGTTTTCGGAAGTTGTCGCAATCGCCATCGATTGAACTCTTTCGAACAGCGTGGTCGCTCGCTCTTTTGTCGACTTGTCCTGCGCGACCAAAGTTGCAGAGTCGCTGGGGCTCAATCGGAGCGGAATTGAGAACAGTACAAGTCCCGCCACTGACAACAAAAACAATGCAGTTCGCCATCTTGGCCAGGACAATAGATGCTGGTGGTTGCGTTGGAGAATGCGTCGCACGCGAGTTTCAATGGTTGAGCAGGACGCCATTGAGACCGCTGGAAGGCAAGCGCGATTGTCAACCAGCTTGCATCGCTCAGCGACTTCCAAAAGCTGTCGAGCGTAGATCGTTGGCGAAAGTCCGCTGCCGATCACCCGTTCGTCAGTCGCTTCCTCGCGAGAGTTTGCCACAGCACGTCCTAGAAAATAAACAGCGGGGTGAAACCAATAGATCAACGAGCAAAGACGTGCCATCAGATCGTAAAACGCGTCGCGTCGAGCAACGTGCGAAAGTTCGTGCATTAAAACCGCTTTTCGGCAATTCGGTGACCAACTCGCAAAACTATCGGGCACTAGGACCGTGGGTGAGAAGATTCCCCAGGACATCGGAGTAGGAACGCTGGACGAACTCAACAACTTCGGAACACACCGGAGACGCAATACTTTTGAAGCGTGTCGAGCGATCTCCAGACTCGACTCATCCAGCGGCTTACCGCCGAGGCGCATCTGATAAAGTCGCCACCAACCAACGCCTAGCCTAGAAAGCAAATAGCTGCACACGACAAAGTAGATGACCGCCACCATCACAAAAACGCGCTGAGAATGTTTGGCCGCCAGCGTTTCATCCACCAGTGGCTTATTCGCCGCGACGTAGTCGGTCTCGATTGTCTCAATTCGACTTACCGTTTGCCCATCGTACATGACAGCAGGTCTAGCTGGCGCGTTAATCGCGTTCCCTTGAATGCCACTAGCGTTCACATCGTGTTGGCCATTTTGCAAACCGTTGTCATCTTTTGTCGGAATGCTACCCGCAGCCACTGCGTCCAAAGATGTTCGCTCGAAAGTCGGAGCAATACTGGATCTTCGTTCCGCTTGTTGTGCGAAACTGTTGACTGTTGCAGCCTGCCCGAACTTTTCATCGATAACTTCGACCTCCAGGACATCAAAAGCGATCGGAATTGAGAGCCGTGTGGCGAGCCAACTTGGTGCAATTAAATAGCTCGGCAGGAGACTAAATAACAAAACCGTCACGCCAATCCAAATGCGATGTTTACAAGTTCCTGTTATAGAGTTGAGCCGCGTTAAGATGCCAGCGCTAAGCACAAGCAGTGCGATCTGCGTTGCAACGATAGCCAACATCGGAAGGAATTGCGAATCACTGGCCCACTGACCGACGAGAGCATGCATTATTCGTTTTCCTTTTTAGCTAAATCATCGATGAGGGTCTTTAGTCGTTCCAATTCTGAGCGATCAATTCTGTGGCGATTATCCAGCAGGTGCGCTGCCAAAGCACATTCCACGGAACCATCATAGAACACATTTAGCACACGACGCAGAGCCGATTTTCCTGCCACCTTGCGAGATTGAAGGACTCTGTAGAGAAATCGCTTGCCGTCTTCCCTGTGTGTCACCAGCCCTTTTTCCTCCAGCTTACGCAGCATCGTGCGCACCGTTGCGTTAGCCAGCCCCGCATCCAGTGCCTCGCGCACATTGTCCGCCGACGCTTCTCCAAGCTCAAACAGTACGTCCATTATTTGCCGTTCACGGCCACTCAATTCGGCACTCACTTTGGACTCCGATAAATACGCGCCCCAGTCCAGTCACGTTTGCAACCACAGACTACGTGTTACAATAATAACATATGTTAGCAAAGTAACACTCAGGTATTAGACTTGCAAGCCCCAGAAATTACAAATCGTTAAGTATGCCTGGGTGCATTCCCATTCTGCGCTGAATGTTAGCGATTGCTGATTGGATTTGTTTTGGGCATCGCTGGCGCTTCTGAAGTAGCAAGTGATGATCTTCCGTGCGTAGATTATCAAGCATGGATGGATCGCTTGCTGCTTGGAGGCAGGGCATGGGAGGGAGTGTGAAGGATTCTGAGGGGCGTCCGGCTATCGAGTCATTAGAGCGGATGTTTGGTTACTTCAGCGGGGAGTTGATTCAGGAGTTTCCAAAGTGGCGTGCAGAGTTGTTGCCCGCCGGTGATGAACTGCACGGTAAGCGAGTGGCGGTGCAGATTGATGGCGGCCGTACCAAGATTCGTTACGGTTTGCGAGCAGTTTCGCCGCAAAATGGGCCCGTGGGTGAAGATGGCTTGATTGTTGCGAATGCTCCGGGCCGTTCGAAGCAGCGAGCCAAGAAGACGTTCGATTCGGAGTGGCGTGAACCTAAGCTGGTGACGATCTTTGTGCACGATGATAGTGGTCGGATGGTGAAGAAGTCTCGCGCGACGATTGATGTTACGTTTTTGGGTCCCGATGCAATCGCAGTGTTAGTTGCCATGCACTTGCATCGACTCGGTGCAGCGCAGGCGGC
>JBBQRC010000447.1:0-5112 GCA_038215215.1 Pirellulales bacterium | reverse complement strand
TTTACGGCTCAGCGTATGGCGCACCTGGAAGTTGACCGCTTGCCAAACTTCTTGAGAAAACTGGAAATGACTGGCGTCTGGTGACATCTATGCAACCCTGCACAAATTGCCCATTGAATGGCACTGGGATCGATGCAACACTCATCGACCATTCCGCGACGAACACCGAAATAAACTTTCCGTTTACTCGGAGCGAGCTAGTTAGACTCTCCAACCGGAGTTGGGTGAGTAGCACACCACCAAGTCGTGGTCAGTATAGCCGATTAGCAAGGGTCTTGTTAGCCCAGATTGTGGCGAAATTTCACCTTAACACCCATTAAGGTCATCGAGCTACACATTGCGGTTCGATGTTTTTTAAAAATGAAGCCCGGACCGGAAGGTTTATGAGCGATGCGACCGTTAAGGAGGAGCACTTCCTCGACGTCCCACGCAAGCTACTGCCGGTCGAACAGGCTCGTGCGGATTTCTTCTTCGAAGCTCGCCTGTTGACTAATAGCGCGGCGAAATTGTTCTTGACTGAGGGAGTACAGCAGTGAATTTTCTGTAGTAACAACGCTAGCGTTTCGCGGCTGGCCGGTTAGCAGCGCCATTTCGCCGAAGTAATCCCCCGCATTTAGCCTAGCCAATTCCTTTTGCTCCGGGCCGCGACGCACGACAACTTGACCTTCGCGAATCAAATAAAACTTGTCTCCGGGTTCACCCTCGGCAATAATCGTCATGCCTGCGGGAACGCGTTGCGATTGCAAGTGATCGGACATTTCTGCCAAACCGCGCGGTGTCATGTGTTTGAAGACTTCACAACGCACGAGCATCTGGCTGAGAATAGCTGCTTCTTGGACCAAGACATCGCTGCGAATACGACCGTCGACCAGATTCACAATGCGATCGGCCACATCGAGTATGCGGTTATCGTGGGTGACGATAATGATTGTCACAAGATGCTCCTTGGCCATTTTGCGGAGCAAGTCGACGACGGTGCGACCGCTCTGTTCGTCCAGGGCGGCCGTGGGTTCGTCCGCCAAAACGAGTCTCGGACGATGAACCAAACCACGAGCGATAGCAACCCGCTGCTTTTGCCCTCCCGATAATTGTTTCGGTTTGTGGCCGGTACGCTGGTCCAACCCGAGGGTCACCAGCAATTCCTGGCACCGCCGCGTTTGCTCACTGCGCGCGAGGTCGGGTTCCGCCAATTCGAGCGCCATGCGGACGTTTTGAGTGGCTGTTAAAGAATCAAAAAGATTGTGAGCCTGAAAAATAAAGCCGATTTCGCGTCTTAAGTTGATTAGTTCCGCGTTAGTGACCCTATGCAAGGGACGTCCCAGTACGGTCAATTCTCCCTCTTGGACGCGTCGTAGGGTGCCGATTAATGTCAGTAGCGTGGTTTTTCCCGAACCACTTGGCCCGGTCATGATAATGATCTCACCGGGGTAGATCTCCAGGGAATTGTCATACAACACCTGTTTCTTCAGCTCGCCTGACCCGAAAGAGTGCTGCAAGGATGTTGCCACGATGGCGGGCATTTGTCCTTCAACCAGTTTATGTTTCCAGGTCGGATCAAAACGGGTTGCCGGTGAGCTGTTTTCCAACTGAGCCATGCAAATTCCCTTATGCTACCTTCACGGCGAAGCGAGCAGACAAGTGCATTGTCACGGCTAAAAACTAGGGTTGGCCATGTAGCGAACTCGTCAAGACCTTCGACTTTGGCCAAGCAATCCGAAACTCTCGACGAGTTTCGCTACCCTAAAATTGAGCTGTCACAAAGTACTCGCCATAAAACGAGTGACGATTGGCGTGTTTGCGAGCCATACGGGCGCAGACAATTGCGGATCCCTCAGCAACGCGAGGGGGTCCGTTTCTGCCGTTGCCGACAAGCAAACTACCGGAGTGAACAATTTGAGCCGATCTGGCTCTAGTTGCGCTCTTTTGGGAGTTAGACTATTAGAAAACGGAGATGCTCGCAGCGCTGGATGTTGGACAATTCTGTCGGAGTGAGGGAATTACCCGGTTTTGCAATAGTTCCAACTGGGGTTTCCACTGCCATTCTCCCGATTTTAATCGTCCGCTTTCGGCATTTCACGCCACTTCAGGATTATCCCTCATGAGTCGGTATCAGTTCGAGCACACGAGTTGGGCAGGCCGCAATCCGCCCGAGTGCCGTCGACTTAAGAGCCGCCAATGTTGGCGAACTACCATGCTACGAGCCACTCTAAAGCTGTCACCCCTGCTCCTCATCGGTGGGTTTCTGATGGGGTGTACGGCTCGCGAACCGTCGAAAACCCCACTCCTTGAGCCTCCTCGTGTTCGACCGGAACGCATTGTGGCCCAGGGGCAAATCTTACCAGCCAAAGGACTGATTCGTCTGGCCGCGACTCCGGGCGATACTGTCGACGAAGTGCACGTCGCCATTGGGGACCGTGTCAATGCTGGCCAACCGTTGATAGTCATGCATTCGCACAAAATCCGACGTGCTCAGCTCGAGTCGCTTGACCGTCGTTATGAAGCTGCTGAACAACAACAAGCGGCTACCATCGAGCAAGCTCAGTTGCGGGTCGTCGCCGCTGAATTGAGGGTCAAACAAGCCGAGGCGCAGTTCACTGCCCTGCCGCGTCAAGCCGAAATGCTTGAGTTGGCGAAATCCCAAGTCATGGCGTCGGAGAAGGTCTTACACAGCCTAGAGAGTATTGCTGAGGAATCGCTGACGAAAGCTTTCGTAGGCCGCATCGATCTGGAACGTCAACGCAGTGCTGTCACTGAAGCCGAGTTGAAGCTCAAGCAGCAAACGGAGCTGTTGACGCAATCCGAGGAGGCGGCGGAGTGGTCCAAGTCGGCCGCGCAACAGGAGTTGACGGCAGCTCAAACGGCGCTCAAGCGGGCACAGGAATCGACCAGCTTGGCGGCGCTTGCGAGTGAGCGTCAAACGCTCGAATTGCAGCTCAAGGCGGCAATAATCGCTGCTCCACGGGACGCGGTGGTGGTAGCGATCAACACGCAGGTCGGGGAATCCGCTGCCCAGTTCCCGCTCATCGAGCTGGCTGAGACCAGTCAGATCATTTGTGCAGTAGAAGTAGTGGAGGCGGATGCTTCGCTGATTGCACCCGGCCAATCGGCTGTGATCTCCAGTCCAGCACTGCCACGTGAACTGCGAGGCACGGTTTTGCGGCGCGACCATTTGGTGGGACGTCCGCAATTGCCATCGGCGGATCCGCTGGCCAAAGCCGATTACCGAACCGCCAACGTCATTGTCGAACTGCTGCCAGAAGATGCGGCCGTCGCCTCGACATGGTTGCAACTTCAAGTTAAGGCTGAGATTGATGTAGCTCCGGCTAATGAAGCAGCTCAGCCGTCAGCCGATGCAGCCCATGCACCATGAAGACTCCGCTTGCCTTCCATAATCTTTGGCATCAGCAAACCAAAACTCTTGTGTCCATCAGCGGTGTCGCCTTCGCGCTTTCACTGGTCTTCATGCAGCTCGGCTTTATGGGGGCTGTCTCGCACACCGCCACCAACCTGTTGGAGCATGTGCGTTTCGATGTGATGGTTCGAGCTCGCGATTATTTGCACCTGTACGAGCCAAGCAATATTGATCGCAAATGGTTAGACGTGGCCGCCAGCACTCCCGGTGTAGAAGAAGTGATGCCACTGTGGATCACCATTCAAAACTGGCGCAAGCTCCCCACGCAAGCACAACTGGGCGATAGCGATTTTGAGAGTCAGTACTTGCCAATCGCGATGTTGGCCTTTGACGTTAACCAGCCAGTCTTCACTTTGCCGGAAGTGATCGCGCAGCAGGCGCAATTGGATGCTGCCCATGAACTCTTGCTCGATCGCTCTACCCAGCGCGACTATGGCCCGCTCAACGGCCGTCGGTTTACAGAGGCTGATATTGGACGCCGACCGGAAATTGGCGGAAACGCGTTTGCGATCGGCGGGCTGTTTACCTTGGGGACAGGCTTAGCCGCCAATGGTGCCGCCATCACGACCGAACAAGGGTTCTCCCGCATCGTTCCCTGGGACGTCAGCGAAAAGGTGTCATTGGGTTTAGCTATATTAAGAGCCGATGCGGATCCACAACAAGTTCTCCATTCGCTGCAGGGACGGATGCGCGCCGACGCCCAAAGCGCCATGGCGGTCGATGTGCTCTCGCGCGATGACGTCTTGCAACTCGAAATCCGTCGCTGGCTGTGGCAGACTCCCATCGGTCTGATCTTTCAACTTGGCGTGGTGCTGTCATTGCTTGTGGGGGCCGCGATTGTCTACATGGTTCTGGCGACGGATGTCACCAATCGCTTGCCTGAATATGCGACGCTGCTCGCGATGGGCTATTCAAGATCTTACCTGGCAAGCATTGTCATGACCCAAGCGGTTTTGCTATCTATCGGCGGCTTTTTTGTGGCTTGGGTTGCAGCCGAGGGACTTTATCGAGTAACGTCGTTAGCCTCTGGCATTCCGATCACGATGAACGGACAGCGAGTTGTCATTGTCAGTTTGCTGGGGGTAACCATGTGTTGCTTTAGCGGCCTGTTGGCGCTGCGCAGACTTTGGAAAGCGGAACCTGCGAACTTGTTCTAGCCTCTAGCCTGGTACTCCATGCAAACGCCTCTGGCTTGGAAAAATCTGACGAGCAGTCCGAGTAAATTTCTGCTGGCTGCCACCGGTGTGGGATTCGCCGTCGTCCTGATGTTCATGCAGATTGGTTTTCGCAACGCTCTGCTCGACAGCAACGTGCAAATCTTTAGCCTGTTTGACGCCGACCTGATCATCATCAGCCGTGCGCGTTACAACGTCTCCACCGAACAACGCTTTCCGCGAACCATTCTGTCCCAGGCAATCGCCGTTAAGGAGGTGGAGACGTGCGCGGCAGTCAGTGTCGAGCGTGGTACAGCCGCCATTCAAGTCGAAGGGCATCGCAGCCATCCGGTGCGCGTGATCGCCATGCCACTTAAGCAGGAATTTTTTGCCGATGATGGACTGTACCGGCAACTGGCAGCGGCTGACGTGCAGCGCGCCGGACTACTCGATCGACGCAGCAAAGATGTGTACGGTTTTGCACCTGCAGTCGATGAACTCCGTGCGCAACACATCGAACTTAACAAAAAACAACTTAAGCTCGAT
>JBBQRC010000446.1:0-5120 GCA_038215215.1 Pirellulales bacterium | reverse complement strand
AGTTAGGATAGCGGGTAGAGAGTCCCACCATAGTGCAACACTAAGGTTGCCCAGTCCCACCTGAACCGGCATACCTCGAAATTCGGATTGTCCTACCTCCCATCCGTTTACATTCCCTGGATTGATTTTTATGCGTTTGTTCACCCACGCAACTCTGTCGTTCGTCGCGCTAAGTACAGGCTGTTTCGGACTGGTTTTCGCTGACGAAGCTAGTCCGTCGGCTGAAAAAGTTAGCTATGGCAAGCAAATTGAGCCGATCTTGCGGACGCATTGTCAAGGCTGTCACCAGCCCGCCAAACCGCACGGCGCCTTTGTGATGACCGACTTTTCCAAATTGTTACTGGGTGGGGAAAGCGGCGAAGCGGCCATCGTACCGGGCAAACCTGAGGAGAGCAGTCTCATTGCCCAGATCAAAAAGGTTGATGGCAAAGCTGCCATGCCCAAAAAAGCGGAACCACTGAACGATGACGATATTGAGCTGCTCACGCGCTGGGTGGCAGAGGGGGCCGTGGACGACCGCAACGCTACGGTGATCGAGTTTACTGCCGAAAATCCACCCCACTACACGCGTCTGCCGGTGGTCGCCGCCGTGGCTTTTTCGCCGGATGGCAAGTGGCTTGCAACCAACGGTTTCCACGAGGTTTTCCTCATTGATACCCAAACATGGAAATTGACCTGGCGTTTGGTCGGTCTGAGTGAGCGGATAGAGTCGTTGAGTTTTTCTCCCGATTCAACTCGACTAGCAGTGACAGGCGGGTCGCCAGGTCGTATGGGCGAAGTTCAAGTCTGGGATGTTGATAAAGGGGAACTGCAACTCAGCCATCAAGTCACTTACGACACCATCTATGGTGGCTGCTTTTCACCCGACGGAAAACTGATCGCCTTCGGTTGCTCCGATAATACAGTGCGGGCGATTGATGCAGCAACCGGCGAACGCAAGCTCCATCAAGGGGCTCATGAAGATTGGATTCGCGCCTGCGTGTTCAATCCGAGTGGCACGCACTTGCTCTCCGCTGGCCGGGACATGACCGTCAAGCTCACTGAGGTGGCCACCGAACGCTTCGTCGACAACGTGACCTCGATCACTCCGGGGGCCCTGCGCGGTGGCATCAACGCACTGGCCATGCATCCACAACGCGACGAAGTGCTGGTGGGTGGCTCCGATGGCGCACCCAAAATCTACCGTATCTTCCGCGAGACAGCTCGTCGCATCGGAGATGACGCCAACCTGATTCGCCAATTTCCGGCCATGACTGGACGTATTTTCTCGGTCTCACTGAACCGCGATGGGACGCGTTTTGCCGCGGCCAGCACACTCGACGGAGCCAGCACTCTCCGTGTCTACCCGTATGATTTCGATGGTGCCATGTCGGATGAAGTCAAAGCCGCAATGGCCAAGCGACTGGCTGAGCGCAACGATAAAGATAACGAGCTGATTCAAAAATATACCAGTCAGACGTCGGCTCCCGTGGCGACCATCGAGTTGCCAGAGACGAGCGTCTACGCCGTCGCCTTCCATCCAACCACGAACCTTGTTGCGTTTGCCGGCAGCGACGGTGTGATACGTCTGCTGAATCCAGAAACACAACAAATCGAGGCCACGCTCGCACCGGTGGAATTGGGAACTCGCGACAGCGAGAGCACGCTCACTGCATTGTCGGCTCGGACCGGCAATGGTTTAGCTGTCCCCACCACGTCGGTTCCCAATTTAGAGCAAGAAAGACAACTGCTGCCAGCCGATAAATTGCTGGAGATCGAAGTCGAACCACGGCAAATCACGTTATCCACGGAGCGCGATTACAGCCAAATGGTTGTCACGGCTGTGTACGCCAGCGGTCAACGCTGCGACGTCACCCGCTTTTCAGAATACAAGTCCGACGGCACGTTCAATTTGGTCTCCCCGTTTGGCTTGCTGCGGCCGCAGGCTGTAGGGCAGTCCTCCGTGACCGTCTCGTTTGGCGGGCAACAGCAAGTTGTGGCGGTTGAGACAACTTTTCCCGCGCAGGAAACCATTGATTTTGTGCGCGACGTCAATCCGCTGCTATCGCGATTGGGCTGCAACTCCGGTACTTGCCATGGCGCCCAGAAGGGCAAAAACGGCTTTAAGTTATCGCTCCGCGGCTATGACCCGCTGGAAGATATTCGCGCTCTGAGCGATGACTTGTGCCAACGTCGTCTCAATACAACTTTGGCAGATGCGAGCCTGATGTTGCTCAAGCCGGTTGGTGTTGTGCCGCATGAAGGTGGCGTGTTAATGACCACCGATAGCATGCACTATTACACCCTCCGCCAGTGGATTGAGGCGGGTGCAAAACTGAATCGCGAATCTCAGAAAACCACGCACATTGAATTGATTCCGAACAAGCCAGTCATCGAGCTCGAAAATGCTTGGCAACAATTCCGGGTGGTAGCGCATTTCGCCGACGGTACAACACGCGACGTGACACAGGAAGCCTTCGTCGAAAGTGGTAATTCTGAAATCTGCAAGACGTTTTCTGGTGGGCTGGCGCAAGCCATTCGTCGAGGTGAAGCGCCCGTGTTGGCGCGATATGAAGGAGCTTATGCGGCCGCTACTTTGACGGTAATGGGGAATCGACAGGGCTTTGCGTTGAATCAGACCAATGTGAACAACACGATTGATGAACTGGTCGTGGACAAATGGGAGCTCATGAAGATTCAGCCTTCCGAAATTTGTAACGACGCGGAGTTCCTGCGTCGCGTCCGCTTGGACTTGACGGGACTACCTCCGACTTTGACGGAGCTGAAGGAATTTCTCGCCGACGCGAGGCCCATGAAGCTCAAGCGTCGTGAAAAAATAGATCAGTTGATCGGTACCCCAGACTACGTTGAACATTGGACAAACAAGTGGGCCGATTTGTTGCAGGTGAACTCGAAGTTCCTCGGCGGGGAGGGTGCCAAATCCTTCCGCGATTGGATTAAAGCTGGGGTTGCCGAGAACCGTCCTTATAATCAATTTGCCCGCGAGATCTTAACCGCTTCGGGATCGAATAAGCAGAATCCAGCCGCCTCGTATTACAAGATTCTACGAGCGCCCGATCTGATGATGGAAAACACGACGCACTTGTTCCTCGCAGTCCGCTTCAATTGCAACAAGTGCCACGATCATCCTTTCGAACGCTGGACACAGGATCAGTACTACGAGCTGGCGGCCTTTTTCGCGCAGACTGACTTGAGGAAGGATCCGGCGGGCGGTGATGCCAAGATTGGTGGCTCCGCCGTTGATCAAGCTCAACCGCTTTACGAAGAAGTCTTCGACAAACCTGATGGAGAGATGATCCATGCACGCACCAACAAACAGGTCGCACCCAAATTTCCCTTTGATTGCAAGTTTGACGGTGACACAGCCAAGACCCGTCGCGAACAATTGGCCGCCTGGATCACTTCGCCAGATAATCCCTATTTTGCTCGCAGCTATGTGAATCGCCTGTGGGGTTATTTGACTGGTGTGGGACTAATGACACCGCTGGACGATATTCGAGCTGGCAATCCACCCACCAATCCCGAACTGTTGGACCACCTGACGTCTGAGTTTATCCGCAGTGGGTTTGACGTCGAACACGTCCTGCGGCAGATCTGCAATTCACGCACGTACCAATTGTCGGTCGGTACAAATAAGTGGAACCAAGACGACGCGACCAACTACTCGCATGCCACCGCTCGGCGTTTACCCGCCGAGGTGCTTTACGATGCACTTTATCAAGTCACGGGCGCCATCTCCGAGATTCCCGGGGTGGCTCGTGGCACGCGGGCAGCGTCGCTGCCCGATGTGGCAGTTCAGTTGTCAGACGGCTTTTTGAACAATCTCGGCCGACCTGTACGCGAGAGCGCCTGCGAGTGCGAACGTTCTCAGGAACTGCAGTTGGGCCCTGTCATGGCGTTGGTCAGTGGACCGACGGTTGGCAAAGCTATCAGCGACCCGACCTGTGCGTTGCCACAGTTAGTGGAAAGTGAAAAGAGCGATGAACAATTGGTGCGCGAAATCTACCTACGAGTACTAAGTCGCGAAGCAAGTCCGACCGAAGTGAAGCAGATTCTCGAATCGGCCGATCAAATCGTCGTCGATCACGCTAGTGTCGAACAGCAGCTCGCCGAAAAAGAACAGTGGTGGTCGGCTGAAGTCGCCAAGCTAGAGGCCGCCCGATTGGGCAAACTCGATTCGACAAAACAGGCTGCAACCTCTAGGGAACAAGAGATTGTTCCGGAGCGCGCGAAACTAGAAGCCGAGCGACAGCAGAAAATCGCCGCCAGTGAAGAGGCCCTTAAGCAATTTGAGGCGGGTAGCGTACAGTTCGCGTCAAAGTGGTTGGTGGATCAAACCAACTCGGTGACGTGGTTCCCGGCCGCCCCACAGTCAATGAACGCCAGCAACGGAGCGAGCTTGGTGCAATTGGCGGACCGTTCGATCCGCGCTAGCGGCAAAGCGGATAAGGGGACCTACACGTTGACCTTCCGCACGCCACTGCGCAACATCCGTGGCCTGCGTCTGGAAACTCTAACGGACGAAACGATCAAAGGAAATGGTCCCGGTTTGTCAGCGAATGGAAACTTTGTAGTTAGTGAAATCGAAGTCACTGCGGCCCCGATCGCAGACGAAAAGGCGATCAAGAAAATCGAGTTCGCTTCCGGCAAAGCAGACTTTACGCAAGAGAGTTTTGCCATCGAACAAGCCTTCGACGGCAAGAGGAATAAAGATCGAGGATGGGCGGTTTCGCCACGCGGCGCTATGACCCACTGGGCCACATTGACCACCAAAGAACCGATCGACTTCGAGTCGGGGGCTTTAATTACGGTTGTTTTGCATCAATTGCATGACGCAGTAGATCACCGCTTAGGGCACTTCCGCATTTCGTTTGCGATCGATCAAGGCGAAATCGATTTGGGACTGCCCGAAGAATTCGCTGCCGCCGCAGTGTCGGTAGAAGAAACGCGGACCGCAGAATCACTTAAGCCGCTGCTCGCGTACTTGCGTGCAAACGACAAACCGTGGTTAGACGCGCAGACTGCCGTGACTACCGCGAAGCAACCTGTTCCCCCCGACGAACCGCTCGTTGCACTGCGATCGCAGATCACAGCGCTGGAAGTCGTAACTCCGGAGGATA
>JBBQRC010000445.1:0-5121 GCA_038215215.1 Pirellulales bacterium | reverse complement strand
GCAGATCAAAATCTGTTGTGGGGAATGTCATGTTCTCCACTGGTTTACGATGGTCAAGTCGTAGTGACGCCAGGCGCCGGTCCAGGCGCATCGGCGAAATCGTTCCTACTCGCCAGTGGCCATGAGGCCTGGCGCAGCGGTGACGACCCTGCGGGCTACGCGTCGCCTATCGAAGTGACCATGTGCGGCGAACGGCAATTGCTGAGTTTTAATGGTGCTGGGTTGCGTTCTTTTGCGATCGACGGCGCGCCACTCTGGCTGCATCCCTGGTTGACTCAGGGGGAATCACAGCGTGTCAACGTGGCTCAGCCCGTTGTGCTCGTTGAGGAACCCGTGGTGCTGGCTGAGCAAACTGCAATTGCGTTACAAGATCGCTCGCTTCGGCCGGCACGGGTTTTGATCTCGTCTGGCTACGACAACGGCACAGCGCTGCTGGAAGTGACGCGAGCTGGCGATAATTGGACGGTAAGGGAAGTTTGGCTGTCGAAGCAGTTGAAATCGAAAATGTCGAACTTCGTCGTTCACCAGGGTTACCTGTATGGACTCGACAATGGCATTCTTACTTGCCTTGACTTGACGGATGGCCAGCGGCGTTGGAAACGTGGACGTTACGGGCATGGACAGATGCTGCTGATCGGCGACAAACTGCTAATTCAGGCGGAAACGGGAGAGGTTGTCTTGGTAGCCGCCAACCCGACCGCACACCAAGAATTAGGGAAATTCAACGCGCTCTTCGGAAAAACTTGGAACAATTTGGCCTTGGCGGGTAATTTGCTGATCGTGCGCAACGACCGCGAGGCAGCCGCTTTCGAATTGCCGCTGGTCTTGCCAATCGCGGAGTAGCTCTGGCAATCGCCCTGGCTGACGATCTGGCAGCGGACGATCCATTTGCCATGCTAGGGAAATGAATACCGCGGGCTCGGTCACCTTCGCGAAACGCCTGAAATAGTTAGAATTTTTGACTGGTGTGATCACCTGGCACCTGTCACCAACTATTTCAATCGCGAAACAAAACTCATGGCTCGAGACTTTCTGAAGGGCTGCAAGGACTACTACGACGTCATCGTCATTGGCAGCGGCTTAGCCGGAATGACAGCCGCCAACGTTCTCGGTCGTGCAGGGCACAGCGTGTTGCTCCTCGAGCAGCACTATAAACTAGGTGGTTTGGCCACTTGGTTTCGACGTCCTGGCAGCCACATTTTTGACGTTTCTCTCCATGGATTTCCGGCTGGGATGCTCAAAAGTTGTCGTCGGTATTGGAACGACGAGATCGCATCGAGCATCGTTCAACTGAAGAACATTCGTTTTGATAACCCCATGTTTTCGCTCACCACCACGTTCAATCGCGAGGATTTCACCAAGTTGTTGACGGGCGATTTCGGAGTCCCGCTCGAGAATGTTACCGCGTTTTTCGATGCCGCACGGAGCATGAATTTTTATGACGATCAGCGGATGACAACGGGAGAACTGTTCGAAAAGTTCTTTCCGGGTCGCGAAGACGTGGTGCGGCTGCTCATGGAACCGATTACTTATGCCAACGGCTCCACCTTGGAAGACCCCGCCATAACTTACGGCATCGTGTTTTCGAATTTTATGGCGAAAGGGGTGTTTATCTACGAAGGCGGAACCGACGATCTCGTCACGAAGATGCAGGCGGAGTTGACCGCCAATGGAGTTGACATCCGCATCCGCAGTGACGTTTCGAAGATCGAAGTCGGGCCGCGCGGCGTTTCAGCGGTGGTTGTGAACGGTCGCCGCATCGGCTGTGGCACCGTCATAAGCAACTCCAACCTGAATGCGACGGTGTTCAATTTAGTGGGCGCCGAACACTTTGATCCCAACTTCGTCGATCAAGCGAGGGCGGTCCGTCTGAACAACAGTAGCACTCAAGTTTACATGGCGATCAAGGAGGGGGTCGAGATCGAAGAATCGACCGGCGACCTGCTATTCTGTTCCACGGCTCCGCTGTTCCGCACTGAGGCCCTGCTGAGTCGCAACATCACCAGTCGCACCTTTAGTTTCTACTACCCGCGTACCCGTCCCCACGGCAAAGTGCGTTATGCCATCGTCAGCAGCACCAACGCGAGGTTCGAAGACTGGGCCAATTTGACTGAGGAAGAGTACGCGGCCAGCAAGCAAGAACTGGTTGAAACAACCCTCGACGCGTTGGAAAAATACGTCCCCAACGCCCGGGACAAAGTCGAGCATGCTGAAGCCGCCACGCCACGCACTTTCCAGCACTATACCAAGCATCTCTCCGGTGCAAGCTTTGGTACAAAATTTGAAGGGCTCGCAGTTAGCCGCGCGTTGCCGGAGCAGATTCCGGGGCTCTACCACGCTGGTAGCGTCGGGATCATCATGTCGGGTTGGCTGGGTGCGATCAACTATGGAGTCATCGTGGCCAATGATGTCGATCAGCGATTAATGAAGACTGGGGCCGCAGTGGGGCAGTAGTCCTGCCGCCAATCGGTTTTCTCTAACCACATAGCTGCTAGAATGAGTGGCGGCGGGTACGTCGAAGCTCGCAGCCTATTGCTGGTATTGAAAACTGGAAGACTGATTTGAACGATAACACCCATCCACGTATCTTCGGCTGGGCGAACTTGGCCCTGGCGTGTCTCACCCTCGGGACGTCCGTCACAGGGACTGGACTTGCGTCCGCGCAGGTGGCCAGCCCAACTTTGCCCGCTCCCGCTTCGCCCAACTCGACGGCCCTGGACGGTGAACCGTTTGGAGTTCTGGTCGCGGAAATTCCCATTCCACCGGGTATGCAGCAGGATTCCATGCGCGTGCTGGTGCAAGATGCCGAGCAGCGAGTCTTTTATCCTGCGGTGACAATTCGCACAGTCGAACTCACAGAACCCCAAGCGCCGCTGCGTCCGCTGGGGCGTGGTCGGCTGATGGATCGCTTACGCAACGTCATCCAAGGTGGACCTGAAAAGCGGCAAGTGCCAGTGGCGATTCAGGTAGCCGCCTTGTATCGAGGGAGAGGTCCTCTGACGCTTGAACTCGTGGGCGATGTGCAGCGGCGTGTGCAGATAGCTCCGCTGGGAGCGATTGGCGGCGAAGAGCGCGCGCAAGCATTTTCCAATTTGCTCGGACAGTGGTGGTCAAGTTACGTGGCCGCGGCCAAGACCAGTGTGGCAGCTAAAAATCATCCCAGCTTGGTACAAAAGGTTCTCACCAGTATGTTGGCCCAGCGGCTGAATTTACCATTTGTCGATCTCGACCCGCCCGATCCGAAAAAAGATAAGTTAGCCAAGCCACTAGATAGCCTGGCCCTGTTGGCGGCCATCGAACCGCTGCGCGACGAGATACTCGAAGATGTCTTGCGCAGTCCAGGGCCGCCCATCGAAGCCGTGCAACCGCTGCCCCTTGAACCGGCTTGGCTTCCTACCACTTTGCCGCCCCCGCCAAACGATGTGTTAATTGAACCGCTCGCGACTCGCGTGCCGCCCGAGTGTTTCTACTTGCGATTCGGTTCCTTCAACAACTACCTGTGGTTTCAAGAGTTGTCGACGCGATTTGGTGGCGACATCGCTCAAGCAGTGTTGATGCGTGGTTTCAATTATGAAGCGAATGCGCGGATCGAACGGATGCTGGGAGCCAAGTTATCGGCGGTCGCCAAGCTGTTTGGCGACAAAGTCATCGAAGACATGGCGTTGGTCGGAACCGATTTGTATTTAAAAGAAGGAGCTAGTTTGGGCGTATTGTTTGCCTCGAAAAACTCGCAATTGCTGCTAAATTCGATGCAAGGGGACCGCAAGGCGGCAGCCGGCAAGACCCCCGGAAGTTCGCTCGAAACGATCGTTATCTCGGGCCGCGACGTATCGTTTTTAAACACTCCGGACAATCGCTTGCGATCTTTTGCGGTCGCAGATGGAGACTTTGTCTTTATTACAACCAGCAGCAACTTGATGCGCCGCTTTTTAGAAGTGGGCGGCGGCGAGCCTGCGTTGTCTTCGTTGCCATCGTTCCGCTGGGCGCGGGCTTGGATGCCAGAGGCCAATAACTACAGCGTCTTTGCTTTTTTCTCCCCAGAGTTTTTTCATCGGCTCGTTAGTCCTCAGTACCAGATCGAGTTACGACGTCGTCTGGAAGCCATCGCTCACCTTGAGATCGCGGAAGTGGCCTCGGCTGTCGCTCGTGCCGAAGGTTTGCCCGCCGATGATTTAACTGCGCTGCAAGCGGCCGGTTTGTTGCCGCCTTGGTTTGATCAACGTACGGACGGGGCGCAGGTGCTGCGGAGCCAAGATCATTGGATCGACTCAATGCGTGGTGCACGCGGAGCGTTTCTGCCCATCGCTGACGTCGACCTGCAACAAGTTAGCCAAACCGAATTCGATGGCTACCAAGAAATCACTCAATTCTACCAAGAGCAATGGCAGCAGATGGATCCGTTGCTGGTGGGTCTGCGGCGTTTCAAACTTGAGGGGAACCCGCATGTCGAAAGGGTGGCGATTGAGGGATATGTTGCGCCGTTTGGCAAGGAGAAATATGGCTGGATTTCCAGCCTGCTGGGACCAGCCACGCCGATCGAAGTGACACTGCCAGCGGATGATGTGGCCTCGCTTCAGTTGCATATGAGCGGTAGCAATCCGCTAGCACTGCCAACTCGCGACTATCATCTGTTTGCGGGTATTAAGGACATGATTCCCCCGGCGCCGGAAGACACGCAAGGACTCATCAAGACCTTGCAAGCCCTGCGCGCCGCGCCAGCCTACCTGGGAGCATGGCCGATGCCCGGATTGCTCGACCAATTACCACTGGGCCTAGGCGGCGGTCCACCTGATTACGCGGGATTTTCCCGCATGCTCATCGGTTTGTGGCGTTGGCAAGGTAATGGCTTCAGCCTGCTCTCGTTCGATCGGACTATTATGGAGCGCGCGATTCCGCAATTGGCCACTTTAGCAGCGCCGGATCAGGCGCAAGCGCGACTGCGCGTTGGCAATTTGCAAGGCTCGCAGTTGTCGAGCTGGATTAACGCACAGTGGTACGCGCGGGGCTGGGACAGTTCGCATGGCAACGCCCGCTTGCTGGATAGCCTCCATCAGCAGCTCAAAGTCCCTGGTGATCAAACGCTGGAGATGGCGCAGCAGTTGCTCGATGTGCGGCTGCAAT
>JBBQRC010000444.1:0-5126 GCA_038215215.1 Pirellulales bacterium | reverse complement strand
TAACCGCTTCAGCCTCAACCTTGTCAGGAACACCACCGTCCTGCTCCCACTCAAGCGCGTCCCACTGGTCTTTGTCCTCTTCCGACAAGTCGTTGTACTTAATTCCCTCGCGTTGAAACTTTAACGGCACCGAAACCGCTTTGGGAGGAACCAAGTAACCGTCACGCACGGCTTCTTCCAAGTCATATGCATCCGTTGGAACACCACTTTCCAAATCGAACAAGCCATAAGTGTTCTTGTCGATTTCACTCCTTGGTGTAGCCGTCAGGCCGACAAGCAGCGAATCGAAGTAATCAAAAATCGCTCGGTACTTCTGGTAAACGCTGCGGTGAGCTTCATCGATGATCACCAAGTCGAAATGACCTACACCGAAGCGACGCTGGCCGTCGTGGGCTTCGTTGATTAGTCCCATCATGGTTGGGTAGGTGGAAACGAAAACGCGGCCTTCGGTGGCTTTCTCGGTGATGAGATTCACTGGGGAAGCGTCTGGCAAGAACTTCTTAAAGACTCCTACCGACTGATTAACCAGCGCCACACGGTCAGCCAGAAACAAGATGCGTTTTGCCCAGTTACAGCGCATCAATAAATCGCACAGTGCGATGACAGTTCGCGTCTTGCCTGAACCAGTTGCCATGACCAGCAATGCCTTGCGTTCGTTGTCGCGCTCGAATGCTTCACCGATACGCCGTATGGCACGTGTTTGGTAATACCGTTCAATGATCCCTTCAGTCACTACCGCAGTGGCGAGTGATTTGCGCATCGTGCGACGCTGAATGAGTAGTTCCAGTTCAGCTTTCTTGTAGAACCCCTGTACGGCGCGTGGTGGGTAAGTGCTATCGTCCCAAATCCAGTGCTCGTAGCCATTGGAATAGAAAATGATAGGTCGCTGGCCGTACATCTGTTCCAGGCAATCGGCGTAGAGTTTGGCTTGCTGCTCCCCGACACGAGCATCTCGGCGCGTCCGTTTGGCTTCGATGATAGCCAGCGGTTTGCCGTCATCGCCCCACAGAACATAATCGACGTACCCGACACCCTTATTGTTCGGCATCCCGGCCACTTCAAACTCGCGATCCCGTGCTTGATCGAGCGGCCAACCAGCTTCCTTGAGCAGCAGGTCGATGAAGTAGTCACGAGTCTCGGTCTCAGAATAATTGTGGTCGTCGTGGGTCGCCTGTACATCCTTCTTGGCTTTTGCAACTTCTTCACGAAGTCGTTTTAGCTCCTCATCGAGGTTTTCTTTATCGACCAGCAGAACGGATAGCTTTTCATCCTTTTCACGCAAGGCCGCTTCAAGGCGTTGCAGTTGCTCCTGCGTTTGTTTGGGAACGGGAGTGGTCTTGGGCAGCAGGCTGGCATCAAATTGAATCCCGGCTGCTGGGCGCGTCTGCCTGGCGTACGTGTGAGCGAACCAATAGCAAACATGGAACAGCTCTCTGACGGCTACGGTTGAATCAGATTCCGGAATCGGTCGATTGTTATGCACGGCACGATTGCCAAGCGTCACAATCACTTTGGCTTTATTGAAGACTGCATCACCGGCGGTCTGCTTGAAAGTTGGCTCATGGATGAGTGCCGAAATGTTGTCCTGGTAAGGCAACTTCAAGCTACGGTCGTACTTGTACGCCCAGGCGACAGCGATTTCCAAAGTGCGCCGAGCATAGAAGCAAGCGGTCCGTGGGTCGGCAATGGCCAACGATTCCGCTTTGCTGGCGGATTCACGGATGTCTGGCCATTCGGCATTGAGGAATTGGAAGTTGGTCATACTTAACCCAACCGATTAGTTACCGATGCCACTCGCGTTCTATCGCGTCAGCCACGCTCGCTGGGACAAGCTTTTGCGTCGAAGTAGTTATACTGCATGAGTAGCCAACCTGCTTTAGTAGCTTTTGGAATCTTCCGAAAGGAATAACCAGATCCCAATTTGATTTGAAGAAGAATTGAGTTGTTCGTTTAACGACTGTTTTGCGAAGTACTGATACAGGATGGAACACCTTTATTCGAATGCCGGTTGATGGCTGCCAGGCCTGTATGATTTGGTCGCCTTCCAAGCATCGCCTTGCCATTGTACTACTATTTGCAAACTGCATAACTTCAAGGTCTGGCTCTTCTAATTCCTCAGCGACTTGTTCCCATTTTTCGTACTCGTCAGATGAAGTAATAGGGTAATTTATGAGGCCGACCAACCAAGTCTGACTTCCGAGAATACCAATCTTCGTTTTCCGGTCATCTATTTTACTAGAACGTCGCGTTACTTCGATTTTACAGAGTTCTTTCAGTTCGGTTTGAGTAAGCCGGGGTGACTGTTGCTTGAGCTGCTCAATCAGTGACGCAACACCTGCGGTTACACTTCCTTGGTCGCTGATAATGGCTGCTTCCACAAGACCATTTGACGATCGCGACATGTTGGCAGAGCCGACTACAGCTGTTTCATCGAGCAGAATAACTTTCGCGTGCAGGTCAGTGCAGTTGTAAATTAGCACTCCTCGTTTTTGTAGTTCGCTCAACAACTGTGCATCTGTTCCCCCGTTACGAATCGTGTAATCAGAAGCATCTACGATGAGGACGTCACCGCGCTTTAAGTTTAGATAATCTTGGGTAACGTACGCAATTGCGGCCTGCACGCGTTTTGCCTTCTTGGCGGTATCCGCAATGGTAGTCCAAAGGTCACTACTCAAGACTCTTTGCATTATAGTTCTCCACGGAAGGCACGATGCTGGAGCGATGCGAAGAGCGAGTCCAGCTCCGCCAGAGAGGAACGATGTGAAGTTTTCAAATGCTCCACTGCCGTCACCCGCCGAGCGAATTCACGCTGCAGGGGTGTGGGTGGGAGATACATTTTGATTGTCACCATTCGCGTCAGTCCCAAGTCGCGGTTTGCAATACCGCGGGTCAACCTCTGCGACTGCGTGTAGCAAAACGGGGAATTGAGCATCGCCTCCAGCCAAACGGGTTCGACCTTCGATTTGTCTGTCTTGAGCAATGCGATGTGCACCCAAATGGCTACCGGTTCATCAAAATCGACTGCCTTTGCAATGCCCGTAGTACCACCTTTCGTGTAGAGGATGTCGCCGCGCTCTGGTCTGCATTTCCTCCAATGAATGTGGGCGTCTCCTTCGCTAATGAACTTGAGGTCCGACCATGATATGCCGCTCGTACGCACGTGGCGCGTTGAAAGAAACGGGATGCCCGTTTCGACATAAATGGGGCTAACGTGTGGTCCGTCACTCGCGGAGAATACAACGTCGCCAAGCTGGATCGAGGCCCAGCCTTTTGGGTTGGAGGTGGGGTCGCCGAACATGTCCAAGAAGATGGCTTGGGTGAGGGAGTCGAGTTGTGCGAGGGCGGCTCGGCGATTGGCCCGCAACGCTTCCGCCCGGTCGAGCACCTCCGCAATCCGCCGCTGCTCAGGGAGAGGCGGAAGTGGGATTTCAAGAGCCTTCAATGTCGTCGCGTTAACGCCGGGTTGCGCGACGCCGCGCGCGCTCTTCGTAATCTGCGCCCAGTAACTTGGCGTCTGAAAGTAATGGCTGATGAAGCGAGGTTCTACCGTATCGCCGAGCCGTACGCGGATGAGGTAGGAAGCGAACACGGAATCAGTCGGGCATTCGCGGATGAGGAAACTCTTTCCGGTTGTCGCGCCGGTTCGCGCGAAAACGATGTCTCCAGCTTTGAGCTGTGAATCGGACGCAGAGCGTGTGTCACACTTGCACCACGGCACACAATCCCAGTTCACCGCACCGTCTTGAATGTCAGTGATCCGGAGAAACTTCGGACCGATGGCCTGCTCGGCCGCGGATGCGGTCACGCCATAGTCAACAGCCTCCGCGACTTCGCCAATCGCGACGGTTTTCCATTCACCATTTGTCATACGACCATCTGACTTCATTTCAGCATCCCCTTCAGTTCCTTCATGCCCTGCTGAATCTCAGTTTCCAGCTTTTCCAGGCTGGCAAGAATTTCACTGGGTGGCAGATGAACAACTTCCTCATGTACCACCTCCTTATACCGATTGAGCGAGAGGTCGTAGCCCTGGGCGGCAATGTCGGCCTTGGGAACGCAGAAGCTTTGCGAGGTGCGCGGGTTCTTGCGTTCGGCTTTGTTACGCTGTTGCCAGCGTTTAAGAATGTCCGGCAAATTGTTCTTGGCATGCTCCTCAGCAGTGAGCTTGACCTTGGGAACCGCGCCTTGCTTCTCTGACGGCAATAGGTCCGTACGTTTATCGTCCAGGGACATACCGTCAGCGTCCATGTCATAGAACCACACGTGATCCGTGCCGCCGGAATTGGTCTTGGTGAACAGCAGGATGGCTGTCGATACACCTGCGTATGGCTTGAACACTCCGCCTGGCAGTGAGATGACACCATCAAGCTTCTGCTCCTCCACGAGTATTTTCCGCAGCGTTTTGTGGGCGTTGGACGAGCCAAACAATACGCCATCGGGCACGATGATAGCGGCTCGACCACCTGGTTTAAGCAGGCGAAGGAACAGAGCAAGGAACAGGAGTTCTGTCTTCTTCGTCTTGACGATTTGCAGCAGGTCTTTGGCGCAACTCTCGTAATCGAGCGATCCGGCAAATGGTGGATTGGCCAACACCAACGTGTATTTTTCCTCTTCGCCTGCATGGTCCTGGGCCAGCGAATCGCGGTAGCGGATGTCGGGATTCTCTACGCCGTGCAACAGCATGTTCATACTGCCAATGCGGAGCATTGTGTTATCGAAGTCAAAGGCATGGAATAGCTCGTGGTGGAAATGTTTCTTGAGCTTGGCATCACTCAGAATCTCCGGATGATTGTGCCGAAGGTATTCGCCCACTGCCACAGGGAACCCGCAGGTTCCACCAGCCGGATCGCACATGATGTCCGTAGGCACGGGCTGAACGAGTTCGACCATCAAGCCAATAATATGGCGCGGAGTTCGGAATTGGCCGTTCTGACCAGCGCTGGCAATTTTGCCGAGCATGTATTCGTAGAGGTCGCCCTTAGTATCGCGACCCTCCATCTGCACATGGTCAATCATGTCGACCACTCTGGCCAGCAGAGCTGGTGTCGGGATCGTGAAACGAGCGTCTTTCATGTGATGGGCGTATGTGGAGCCATCGCCACCCAATGTCCGCAAAAATGGGAAGA
>JBBQRC010000443.1:0-5133 GCA_038215215.1 Pirellulales bacterium | reverse complement strand
CGTGTTGTAGTTGAAGTACCGCAGTTCATTGAACAGGAAGGTGTTGTTGATCGCTCCCACGGTGTTGAAGCCAAATTGCTCGTCCAGATCGATGTAGCGTAGACCCATCAACCAGCCCCCTTGCAACCATGATGCCGGAGTGGCAAAGCGGCGGCGATAATTCACTTCACCGTTGTTCAAAGCGGACTTTAAAGAAACGGATTGAATAAAGGACCGATCCGTATCATCAAAGCCGCCCACGGGATCTGTGCCGTACAGGCTAAAGACTGAAAACAGCGTAGGCGCTGGACCAACGCGTACTGTGGCCGAATCATCCCACTTGTTCAAACCGAAGTAGCGAACTTCCACATTGGCTCCAGGTCCTGTCTGGAGATTAGCGATCAATTCCAATCCGTATTGAAGATCTTTCGCATTGACTCCGGTACTGTAAAGCACTGGCGTTCCGGCGATGCCGTCCGTGGTCAGCAACGTTGTGTTAGCAAAGGCACCTGTGACGGGATCTTGCAGTCCGGTCTGGAATGGCCCGACATCGCTCGTTCTTTTCAGAGCAATGGTCCCCACGCTGATATCAAAATAGCGTTGTGCGCCAACTCCCCCTTCGCTGTAGGGAGCAAGCACCCCGAGCAAGCTGGCCATGCGACCGCTCCCCAGGCAACCGTTCCCCGCTCCGCAGAAAAAGCAGCCAGCTCCGCCGCAATAACCACAGCCGCCCGCACCACCCTGGCAGCTTTCGCAGCCCGCTCCGCGACAGGCAAGACAGCCCATCGAGTCGCAGCCTGCCGCCTGATAGCCGGGGTCAGTGTAGCCCCCCTGTGCCATCGAAACCTCCATTGGCGGAGGACCCTGCATGGCAACATGCATCGGTCCACCCTCGGTACCGAAACCGCCCGGCGTCATGCCTGGTTGCAGCATTTCATATCCCGGAGCACCCCCTGGCGTGTAGGAGGCTGGCCTGACAGGTGTCTTCTGTTGACTGACCATGCCCGACGGTTTCATCGGAACTCCAGTTTGACCATGAAGTTTGCCAGCGTTTACAAGGAGAGCTAGCCCCATCGTCAGCCAGTGCCATTTACCACTGAGCATTCTCATTGATTCCTCTCCAGCAGCTCGTCAGCCCGTATGTACAGCGATGCCAGCTGGGTATCGAAGGCGACGTTGCCAACATGATCCGCGCACGGCATACATTCGGTAAGGCCCGAATTTTCGTTACAAACGTGCTTATCGGCACCAGCAGCCCGAAAAGTTTGCCGGAAGCGGAATAATCCTTACGATCGTTCCCCCTGGAATCCATACCCCCAACGATTTGGTAGATTGGGTTGTCTTTAACGAGGCCTGCGCTGTCCGCCAAGTGGTGCTACATGCGAACGCGGGCTTCCTCTACGGATACCAATGCGGAAAGGTAGAGTAACTGAGCACCTGCGGACGATTTGGTCTTGATCAAATCACGAACTTTACGCATCACATCGCACCGGCTAATTTGTCCTAACAGCTTCCCATCTTCGACTACGGGTAATCGACGCGTTGCTTGATTGAGAAAAGTTTGACAGATGGTTAAGAAATCGGTCTCCGGCTCAATGGTTGGGGGGAACGCGTCAACAAAGGGGATGAGCCCGGCGTCAGGCAGATTTTCATAAGCAGCATTGACGATGAACTGCAGCGCCGATTTCTCTGAAAAGACACCCAGAAATGTTCCATCGGTCTCAATCACGGGTGCACCGGAGATACGCCGTTGTAGCAGAATATCGATGGCGGAAAAAACGTCCAAGTGCGGCGAGAGAGTGACTAAATTGCGAACCATGAGATCGCGCGCGAGAATGGCAGCGGATGGGATGGACATAAAATGCCTTTCGAAAAGTCGGTCGATATTGAGAGCGGACTGCAGACCGTGGTAGACGAGACTTCACCGTGTTTGCCATTGGCCACCGTAACCGACTTCGATACGCGCTACAACTAAAATCAGCCAAACGAAACGCGGAACATTGTGCATGTGTGACTTTGCACAATGTCAGGCAATGGTGACGCAGGGTGCATTCAAAACGGGTGACCGCTGCTGTGGCCTCGCGTTGGGTCTGCGCGTAGGTTGTACGTGTACAGCTTAATCGTAGGGCTTACGCCTAAGGTCTACCTGTAGGGTCTGCATGTACGGTCTACCTGGGCGACTGCGCATCCGGTGGGTTCTCTGGGGATTATCCCTTAATCGCCGGTCAGGTCACCCACGTTAAGCAGTTCGATGTCTGCGGGGAGCTTGCCGCATGGTGGCTGATGTGGAAAGTAGCCACTCCGCAGCTTGTGGGTCACCCGCAGCGGTTTTAGATCAGACCGACCAAAGCTCTTGGTTAGTGTCATACTGCCACGCCGCAAAAAGTACTCGACCTGCTGGTTGCCGGGCCGAAAGAGAATTTCCTCGACCGTACAAATGCCGGCATCGTTCTCTCCATGATGGCTCAGCAACTCCACTTGTTGCCCCACGTTCAAGTCAAGACTCTCCACCCGCAACCAAAGAGTTGGCCGCACGCGAATCGAGATGGTTCCGTAACGGAGCTGATAAAACGTGTTGTCCCACCGCGTTCGTTGAAAAATGCGACGGCTCGGGATCAGCTTAAGGGCGGCGGACAAGTCGGATGCGTGAATCCAACTATGGCCCTCCGTGGGCCACGTCAGGTACACGCCCCAATCCGGCAAATCAGGTCGGTAGGAACTGGTCGCCACAGTTGCCTGTGACACAGTTGCCTGCGCCACATTTGCCTGTGACATGGGCGACGGTGGCGATTCCCGATCGGTACGCGGGTCCGGGTCTGGGTCGAGTTTTAATGGGTCACGCATGATTGGCCTATTATGGTAGTTGTTCAAGCCCAAGGGAAATGTCGGAAACTCCGAGTGGTACTAAAAAATGACTTCGACCAAGAAATTTTCCAGATTCTGACTAAGAACTGACCGCGATCATCGTTAATTACATTGGGCCTGCAATGATGAACTCAAATGGACTCACCTTCGCTGTCACAACGCGCCGTACGGAGCCCGCTTGATGCACTCCACCAAAAGCGTCCAAAGCCACGAGGCACCGCCAGGCTTATCGCCAAATCCTCCCGACAAGGCGGATGATGCGATTGTGCCCCCAAGCGGGTGGATCGCTGAGCTATTTGCGCGACTGGAGGTGCCCCTAGTGGGCTTTGTGCGCCGACGCCTAGGCGGTGATATCGAAGGAGCTCGCGATATCGTTCAAGAAGCGTTTGTGAAGTTATGCCAAGAGTCGTGGCCATCGATCGAGCCCCACGCGACCGCTTGGTTATATCGAGTTTGCCGCAATCGAGCCATCGACTTATCGAGACGAGAGGGACACATGACTGCTATCCACACCCAACTTGATGTTGCCGGTTTGCGTGACCAGAACGAATTGCCAGATGCAAGCCTGCAACAGAGCGAGCAACTTGCTCAGTTGCAAGCCGCAGTGATTCGCTTGACGGAGCAACAGCAAGAGGTCTTGCGTTTACGACTGCATGATGGCTTGTCCTATCGACAAATCGCTGAAGTGACCGGCTTGACCATGACCAATGTCGGTTATCACTTACACCAAGCTATCACTCAGTTGAGGAAAAGGGTTGAAGGAAGTTAGGAGCGAGTAGCGAGTAGCGAGTAGCGAGTAGCGAGTAGCGAGTAGCGAGTAGCGAGTAGCGAGTAGCGAGTAGCGAGTAGCGAGAAGCGAGAAGCGAGAAGTGAGAAGCGGGTTTGATTGTTCCAAATCTCAAATCTCAAGTGACTTCACCTGAATTATTGAATAACCGTTTTATTCTAGGGGGACTATTCCCATGGCGATAGAAAATCATCCTTGGCAACCTTGGCATCTGACGGCTTATGTGCTCGAAGAACTCAAACCGGAAGTCGCTGCGCGTATCAAGCAGGCTGCGGCCAACGATTTGGCATTGGCGGCAGAAATCGAATCGATTCGGCATACCGTCTTGCAGGTGACTGAGATTTTGCGGCACGAGTCTGTGGATATCTCGCCGACTCAGTTTTCACCAAATCGGCCTGTTTTAACTCAGCAAACTGCTGCGCCAGAGAGTGTAGAGCTTGCGCGGGGAGCGACGGCTGAGCTACCGCATCCGGTGACGTTTGCAAACAGCGGCCCGACAGTTGCCAGATCGCACCGTCTCAAGTGGTTGGGGCTGCTGGCCACTTCCGCCTTGCTGGTGATGGCGATTTACATGGCCACTCCAGCGACAAAATCATGGTTGCTGACCCAACGTGCAGATCCCTTGTCTCAAGATGTTGCTGCGGTTCCCCAAGATGTGGCTGCAGCTTTGGCCGCCGCCGCCGCGCAGAACGAATCGCATTCATCCTCCGACGTCGCAGTCGACGCCAAGGATATGTCAAAAATAGAGACTGGTGACAAAACGCAAGCCGGCGAAACCCAAGCTGAAAAAATTGATGCCTTGGAATCAGTAATCACTGCTGAACGCGCTGTGACCGAGCTAGTTGTTGCGCCGCAAGATACCGCGGAAGGGCTGCAGTCGTTGGCCCAAAACTCCGAGGCCAAGGCTAATCCAGAGGGTAAAGAAAATATTAGAGAGAGCCTGCGTGAGAAGCGGTTGGCCACAAGTGCTAAAAGCGGCCCGGGCAGCAGTGATAACCAGTCAAGTACCAAAAAAGATGGAGAGTTGGGGAGCCTGAGTCTGGCCAACAGAGATCAGATGGCGGCTGGGGGCATGCAGGGACCTCCTGGTGACGCCAGTCCAGCAGGTATGGGTGGCATGAGTATGGGCGGCAACGCCGGTGCTGGTTATGGTGGCGCTGTCTACGGCTCGGGGGCGGATGGTTACGGCGATGACTTAGCGATGAAGATGCCAGGCAAGGCCCGCTCCGGCATGGCTGGCTTAGACACGGGTGGATACGGTAGTGATATGGGCTCGGATGGGTTGGGGGACAGGAACGCCGCCTTAACGTACGGTGGCGCGGACATGATGGGTGGAGCTATGATGGGTGGAGGCGAGATGGGTGGAATCGCTATGGGTATGGATGGAGGTATGATGGGTGGAGGTACTGCGGAGGGGCTGGTGAGTGGGGCCATGCCTGGCAGCCATCCATCCAGCGGATCAGCACCGCGTTTCCGTCGCTATGCCATCGAATCCCCAACAA
>JBBQRC010000442.1:0-5160 GCA_038215215.1 Pirellulales bacterium | reverse complement strand
CCCTGTCAGCTGGCGTCGCATAAGGTCCGCAACCTCTGCATTCGGCCGTGTGGTCTCGGAGTTGATAGCTATTAAATCTTGTGCAAGCTTTAAACAGTCCATATTGAGCGACAAACGGTACCTACTTTCTGGTGAACGAAGGAAACGGCAGCGCGCTAAGAGCGTGAATCGACCGGGCAGACTAAGAATGCAGTCTTTGTGGAGCGAATATCAACCTTAGGGGGTAATACTGGTCACGGATTGTTAAAAACGTGTCAATCGGCCTTGCTTAACCTGAATGGATGGCCAGAATGTCGAACGTTAGTCTAGTCCGCGTCGTAAAGTTAGGTAGGAGGCCTTCGCAGAAGTCGGGATTCTTGATTTCTGGTGGATTTGATACCTTGAAGATCAAGGTTGTGGATTAATATCGCAAATAGCTGGGAAAGAGCAATTTTTTGGTTTGAAGCGATGGCATTCCAACCGAATTGGATCTCAGGAGGCGGTAGTCGGTTACGGAGTCATTGCCGACCGGTAGAGAATCGAAGGCGGGTAGGTCTAGCGTTAGTTCCAAAGCAACATTTTCCTACTGTAAAGTCTGTGAAAATGAAAGATAATACCCAAACCACCAAGACGCTTCGACGATTTACATTCAGCGAAGCCAACGCCATGTTGCCGCTCGTTCGATCGATCGTCGGTGATATCTGCGAGATCTTCCGTGATGTCACCAGTCGTCGCACCGACTTGCACCGTTTGATCCGTAAAGGGACGCGTCGGGCGGGGCAGATCTACGACGACGAAGTTGCTGAGAGCCGAGCTGATTTGCAGGAAGAATACGATCAAATTTGGCGATACCGTGAAGAACTCGAGTCGCTGGGGGTGTTCTTGCGTCAGCCCGAGGAGGGTTGGATCGAATTCCCGGCTCGCATTCACGGTCATGACGCGTTCTATTCCTGGCAATTGGGTGAAGAGGTGATCGCCTATTGGCGTGAGGCCGAGGCACCCTGGACGCTGCGCAGAGCGATGCTGTCTGCGGCCACCGAAGAATCTTTGTAATCGTTAGTCGGGCATGGCCGGTTGCACTGTACGAAAGTCGCGATCTTTGCTATCCAAACTTGCACCCAGTCTGGAGGACAGCAGGATGGAACTAACACGATTTGATATCACGCCCACGACAATTCTATTGGTGGACAACGACCCCTTGATGCTGACGGCCATGGGCGCGGTCATGGACATGCGTGGCCATCGGGCTTTGTTGGCACGCAATGAAGAGGTTGCGTTCAAAGCGATCGCCGACAACCAAATTGATTTGATGATTTTGGCGATCGTGGAAATCAATACTGGTTGCGAGTTGGCCCAACGGCTGCGCTCGTTCGAGCAGTCTCGCGACGTCCCAGTTATCTTTCTGGTGCCACAGCTCAACGCCGAATGGTCAGCCAAGCTGTCCGCTCAAGGTGGTATTTACAGTTTGCTGCAGCCGGTTGATCCCCATGCGCTGCTGGATTTGGTCACCACTGCCATTTGGATGCCGCATGTGGCACAATCTAGGTTGGGCGTTCCAGCTTCCCACCTGTCGAGTGCCAGGGATTGGATTCGCTTGTAGGCCATCTTGGGAGGACGAGTTCCATGCGCTACCTTGTAGCATCGGTATGGCTGTTGGCTTCGATTTGCTGCACGTCTCGGTCGTTGGCAGACGACACAGCCAACGGTTTGCCCCTTGTTTTTAAGGACGATTTTGAGAATGGTCGTGAACATTGGGAAACCACGGACGATAAATCCTGGGAGCTACACGCGGACGTCGGCAATCAAGTGCTGGGGCTGAACAAACGCATTAGTGATTTCCAACCGAAGGTGCGCAGCCCGCACAACATTGCGCTCATCAAGGACATCCAAGTTGCCGACTTCGTTTTGACCTTCAAGGTCCGCAGCACCAAGGACACGGGAAATCACCGTGACTGCTGCATCTTTTTCGGTTATCAAGACGCGGAAAATTTTTATTATGCGCACCTGGGAGCGAAGCCAGACCCGGCCAGTGGTCAGATCATGATCGTTAAGGCTGAGCCGCGACGGCCGTTGACGGACAATAAAAAAACGGTGCCCTGGAACGATCAATGGCATGCGATAAAAGTTGTTCGCGATAGTTCCACCGGAGCAATCGACGTCTACTTTGATGACCTGCAAACCCCTCAGCTTTCCGTCCGTGACAAGACTTTCGCAAAGGGGCGAATTGGCATCGGCTCGTTTGATGACATGAACGATTTCGACGACGTGCGATTGTACGGCCAGTAACGCCAGTGCTGTGACCAGTAACGCCAGTGCTGTGACTTGTTTTGAGACGACGCCTTAAACAGACATACGTCTAGACGTAGCTGAGTTCGGTGGGCATCAATGCAGACGATCATCAGGCGGGAAATTTCTTTGCTTGATCCACTCCCAATCGCGTTGGGCCTCTTCCGTTCGGTGGAGTTTTTCCAGAATCTTGGCGCGGTGGTAGTGCAACACGCCCAGGTTCCATAAGAAGGGATTGGCGCTTGACATCGTCAAATACTCGTTATCAGCCCCCGCGGCTCGTTTGATCGTTGTGCGAGCTTTGATTTTCCCCGCTGGATCGGATAGCTTTGCATCCGGCAACAAGCTCGAGTAGTCGGGCGCGGTGGTGAATTCGCCGAGCCAGCGTTCGAGAATTCCGGTAGGAGAAACTCGTTCAACGGTTTCAATCGCAAACGTGGCATCGGATAACGCTTCCTCGGCTCGATCAAGCTGGTACAGGATCCAGGCACGTGTGTCGCGTAAGGCTGGTTCGTTTTCGTTGGCCTCTAAGGCTTTGGTGATATCCTCGAGTGCTTGGTCGAGATCCACCCGCGCGAGCGCTCGGTAGTAGGCGAGCTGGTTCAACACGATAGGATCTTTGGAAGATTCCGCTACCGCCAGCCGCAGCGCTTCGAGTGCGGAATCGAATTCCAGCTTGCTGGCGAGAGCTGTTGAGAATTGAAGTGCCAAGTCGCTAAACCTGGAATTTTGCTCAACTGCTTCGCGTAGTACTTGAACTACCGCCGGTGGGCTGGTTTGGTAGGCGTCCATGACGAGCAGTGTCCAGTAATCCTCGTTATTGAGAACCGCCTTACCAAACGCCAGTTTGTATGCTTGGGCCGCGCTAGCGTATTCGCGCAGGCTAATCAGTTCATTGGCAGCGCGAATGGCCAACTCCGGTCGCTCAATTTCGGGGGCATTTTCAACCAATGTCAACATGGCGGCTGGCGAATCGGCTTTGGCCTGCTTGATTTTCAGCAGCCAATAATCGGGTAGTTCGGCTACTTTGCCATACCAGGATCGCGCCTGTTCAATTTCGCGATCTGCATTGCCAGTGCCAAATTCGACGGCATTGGCTCCCGCGGCCAAATACCAATGGGCAATCTCAGTCCGCAGTCCCTTCCAGGCTAGCGGGGCAGCGACAAGTCCGATCGTAGCGATGATGATCGTAACAACGGTTAACTTACTTGATTTCAACTTGGTCTCTCAGACTTCGGCACAAATGCGATCGTGTTGGCTGGGCTTGGGGGTCGCAAATCGACCGTCCGTCCAGGCCCTTCATTTTGTCACTTTCTCCGTAATGGGCTAGCGTTTGCATGGCGTTTTTTGAGGAATTTCCTCCCTGTCGAAACACACTTCGCCGTCGCTGCGTTATGCTTACAAAAAGTACTACGGTTGCACGCACGTTGGCTTTGGAGGACCTTTCATGCCGTTGTTCGAAATCGAGACCGATTCACACATCATCATCACCTGGGCAGCTGATGAAACCGCCGCCCGCGAAGTGGTTGTTCAAGCTTATCCAACGGACGCCGTGACACGGCTTACTAAACGGCCACGCGATACCTGGGTTATTTCCAAAGGAGTGCTAGGGCTGACGAGTCGCTCGATGGACATCTGCGGTGTAGCCCGCGACTGCTTGTCCAAGTCAGCAGGTGACAAGGTTCACGCTATCCGTCTTTACATGCACGAAACGGGAAGTGACTTGGAAAAGGCCCGCAAGGTCATCGAGAGCAATATGGTCATGGGCTGGTAATTTCGAACCACACTTCGAGTTTATTCTCGGGGGTGAGACGCATTATTTTTGCGGCTCGTGGGTCGGTGATAACGACGCGATCGTCGACCAGACACAATCCAACCGGATTATCGAGCGGGGCACCAGCCACAATAATCTCTGGTTCCTGGCCGCGGACTACTTTCCAAATGGCTTTTTTGTAGCCGTCGGAGACGAAGGCCTCGCCCTTGGAATTCACCACCACTTGGTGCGGGAATTCAAACACACGGTGGTCGACGATCACTTCTACTTGACCATCGTCCGCTACGATTTGCAACTGCTGTGGGTCCTGGGAAACCACCCACACTCGGTTTTCTTGATCGACAAAGACGCCACGAGGATTTACCAAGGCTACTTGTTCGACCTTTTTAGTACCCGCCGGAATACGTAGCAGTTTTCTCAGTTCAACATCCGCGACATAGATGGTGCCGTCCGACTTCACGGCAATATCCATGGGTATTCCAATTTCGCCCCCCGTAATGGGTTCTGCCTTCCCGTCGTCACTGATGCGGTAGATATCCCGGGTGGCTGAATCTCCCACAAGCAACTTGCCTTCGTGGTCGAGGGTGATGCAGCGAATAGCGTTGAGCGGCTCGCGAAAGCGTTTGGAACCTTTCACAAATACGGATAGCTTTTCGGTTTGATACTTCCAGATGCCCGGCAGGTTCCGATCGACCACAAAAACGGTCCCTTGTTTGTCAACGGCCACGTCGAGCGGATAAACGGCGAGCGGCCCGTTAGCTGGCGCAGTGGAAACAGCGGGCGCAGTGGAAACAGCGGGCGCAGTGGAAACGGCTGGCGCAGTGGAAACGGCTGGCGCTCCGTTGGACGGCGGCGTTTCCTGTGCGTATGTACTTTGAGTCAACACAAGCGAGATGGCGAGCAAGTACCACGTGCGTAACCAATCGATCATCGAAAAACACTTTCTGTGGGCAAGGGTAGCGAAAACGCGTCACCAGCTATGTTCGATCGCTACCTGATGATCGTACACCATCTGGCCGCGAATGCGAACTGGCAGCCTGATGTTCTGAACCGCCACCCGGGGTGAACTGCTACAGCCGTTATGGCTGGCAGAGTTGCCTGGGCGAGACGGCGATCTGAGG
>JBBQRC010000441.1:0-5171 GCA_038215215.1 Pirellulales bacterium | reverse complement strand
CCGTCAACGCCATCGCTTCTGGGCTAGGAACAACCGGCTAGCTCTTGTCAAAAAGATCCCTACCTCAGCACTCAGCGGCGACGGTTGCTCTTGCGTTTCTCAGTTAGGCTACTCGTCGCGTTTCTGTTCAAGGTTTAGCGGCGTATTTCCGCGAGCGTCACCCGGTGAAAGCGATATCGACAATCGTAGGCGCCTAGAAAGAGCCTGTCGCTCAAACGACCGACTGCGAAATTTGTTTCCAGAGTCGATTGATTTGTCCGTTCAGTTCCGTTTCTCCACGACTGTCAATGATATGCGTCGCTGCGCTGCGTTTTTCGCTCAACCCAAGCTGACTGGTGGCCCGATCATCAAATTGCTGTTGCGTCCAACCGCGTTGCTGGGCCCGTGCGAGGCGCGTTTCGTAAGGGGCATCGATGAACAATATCAGGTCGCAGAACGGTTCCCAGCCAGCTTCTATTAGCAAAGGAGCGTCAATGACTATCGCCATGGGCACCTCAGGCTCAACCCGCGCTGCCGCGATACGCTGCTCGGCCAATCTGCGACTGCGCGGATGAACGATTTCCTCCAATTGCCGACGACGTGTCACCGCCTCTGCAGAGGTACCAAAAACCAACGCAGCGATGGCCGCGCGCTGCACTTGGCCTTGGGCGTCGAGAATGTCCTTGCCCCACAGCTCGACGAGCCGCTCGCGCACCTCCGGCAGTAACAGGACTTCGTGCCCCAGGCGGTCTGCGTCAATCCGCAGCGCTCCCTTATTCTCCAGCAGTTCGCCGACATAAGATTTCCCCGCTGCGATTCCTCCCACCATCCCAATAATTACTGGACGCATCAGTTTTGTAAACTTGGTACTACTCATCGCGCTCACACAGGTCATTGCTAGCAATCGGGCGTGCGGACAGGCGTGACATTCTACATCAACCGAATCGTCTCGACATCGAGCTGGGACCAGAAACTCTGGGCGAGTTTTAAGAGCGGTAGTTAGGGGATAGGGGAGTTACGATTCGTGGAATGCACCGACTATTACGCACGATTACTGGTAGCCACAGGAGCAAGACTTCTCTGGGCGCAAGCGAACGCGTTTGCTAGGCTTCGCTGAATATCCCGAAAAAGTCCCTAAATCGCACTCAAACACACTCGAAAAGGGCGAACCGATGAGATTCTCTAGCCCGTTGATTGGCGGGGTCTTCATGATGGCTTCGCTGTCCATTGCAGCCGCTCAGCAACCAGCGTTTCGCATCTCCACCGACATTAATTTCGGCGACGAAAAAGCCCCTGCAAAACAATCACTGACACTGTTTTCCGAGGGAGTTTATTACGATTTCTCACTGGACGACCCGAGCGAAATTGCGGTGATTGATCCGCAGCAGCAGCGCATTGTATTGCTGGACATTAAACGCAATATAAAGACCTCTATCGATACCGCAGAGTTACAAAAATACGTCGAGGCGGCCAAACTACAAGCGGCATCAAGCGACTTGGCCCTGCTGATTACGGCTGCAAACACGGTCAATTTTGACGAAGCAACCGGTGCGATCAGTGTCGGCATCGATCTGATGCAGTACCGCGCTACAATCCAGGAGCCTCAGGACCCGCGTATGGCCGTGCAATATGCGGACTTCGCCAACTGGTCGGCGCGGTTGAATGCGGTCTACCCGCCCCATCGCCCCCCTTTTGTCCGCATGCGACTCAACGATGAACTCGGCAGCCGTAACCTACTGCCACGCGAGATTGTGCTCACCAAATCGCTCAATGGCAAAGCGGACAAGACGCGTTGCAAATTGATCGCCGACTGGCAGCTAACGAGCGAAGATCAGACGCGCATCAAAAGCGTCATGAACCAAATGAAGCAGTTCAACGAATTGGCGAATAATTTGTATTACGCTCAGCAAAAGCAAGGCAAGTAGGGGCGGGCAGTCAGTCATGAAGTGGCAGGATAGGCAGACGAGTGATCAAATCTCACTTCCCTCCAGCCATAGATGTTGTTAGCTTCCCGCAGTTTGACTTAATGGTCGTTCCCAACACCTGTACTTCGCGTAGATCATCGTCAGCGAGAAAGGAGTCCCAAGGTGTCAAATCGCAACTGCCACAGGACTTCCGTTTGCTCCAAGTTGATTGCAATCACGATCGGCGCGAGCTTGATGTCAGTTGTTGCCGGCTGTGGCACGTTTGGGAACAGCAAAGTCGTGCAGCAACTGCAAAACGAAAATGACCGCCTGTTAGCCGAGTTTCGTGCGCAGCGCGATCAAAACCTCCAGTTAACGCAGCGACTGAGCGATGCTCAAACGCGGTTGGCGGAAAGCGAAAAGATGCTGGCGCGGCTGTCCCCCCTTTCCCCCAGTCAGCGTCTCTCGAGACTCGGAAGTGAAGCGAACACTCCGCGAGGCAGCGCTAGCCCAGCGCGACCGCTGCCAAGCGGCATACTGGCAGGTAAGGCGGACGCCGCGGCGTCACTATCGCCTGACAGAAACAACGCCACCAGTGACGCTACGTCAGCGGGAGTGCCGCTTGATTTCCAGTGGCGGCCTATGCGGAAAGAACGCAACTAAGGTAACTTATCTTGCGCCGACGCCTAATCTGCGTCAGAGTGTCACACTGACCATTCGTTTCCTCTCTATTTCGTGATTTCCCACGGTTGCGGCTCAGTTTTTTAGACAAATCGGCTTGCCATTCGCTACAGTTAAAGTGTCCGCTAAGACATTCCCGCCAGACTTTATCCTACCTCACCCTAAACTCTGCGAATCTCCACGGCGTCGCGACCGTCGAGTGAAGCAGCGTCGGCAGGCTCGACACTGTTCGCAGCCTCGGCCTCGGCCGCTTGCTGAGTTGCCCAGAGACTCAAAATTACCGCAAGACTCAATCCTGGAACGCTGCTGCAAACGAGTTCGCAGTTTGCAAAACCGGCGAACAGGGTAGAATTGAGTCGTCTCCATCTAATTCTCTCCGTTTGGAACGCTCATGACGTCCTGCCTGAAAATCCTTCCCTCAAACCCGAATGTGCACTTACTTTTGTGCTTGGCATGCGTTTTGGCCTGTGGCTGCTCCGAAGACATGACCATTCGGCAATACAAAGTGGCCAAAAGCGAGGCTCGTCGTGTGTCACCGGGTACGCCGGAAGCCGCTCAAATCGAACAGCAGATGCTCGCTGCCCTTGTTCCGTTTAACAACAGCGCGTGGGCCTTTAAACTGACCGGCGCACCGAATAAAGTTGCGGCCACGCAAGATCCGTTTAAGCAAATTGTGACTTCCGTCAAGTTTCAAGAAGGTGGTAATCCTTCGTGGCAACTGCCGAGCGGTTGGACAGAAACGCGTTCCGGCGGGATGACGTTCGCCAAATTGCAAAATCCCGAGCAAGGCTTGACGGCCACGGTTACCGAAGTCGCCGTGCTGCAGGAGTCCGATGATCCGTGGCAGAAGACCGTTTATGACAATATCAACCGTTGGCGCGGGCAACTGTCGTTACCCCAGCAGGATTGGTCTGCCATGCAGGCTGAGTTGCTGGAGTTGCCAGGGCTCAACCAAGGCAAAGATAGTGCCTATTATGTCAGTTTGGTTGGCAAGGGAAGTTCCACTCCAGCGATGGGTGGACCGTTTAGTGGCGGAGCGCCTGCTAGCGCTGTACCGCGGATGAGCGCCAATCCCGCGGCACCACCGGTCGCCAACGGACCTGCTCAGTTGCAATACATTGCACCCGATGGGTGGGAGGAGAGCGGGGCCAGCGGAATGCGATTGGCTGCCTTCAAAATCAAGCAAGGTGATTTGCTGGGGGAAGTGACGGTAATCTCCGCGGGAGGGGACACGCTGTCGAACGTCGGACGATGGCAGCGTCAATTGATACCAGACGCTCCCGAAACGCTAGTGCAGCAAGTTATCGATGACGCATTGACGGTCGACGTGAATGGTTTGCCGTCTCAGATATACTTTATCAGGGGTAAGGACGGCCCCGCAGAAAACGCCTTCCTCGCATCGATCATCGCCTGGCAACCAACGCAGGCATTGTTCGTGAAATACACCGGACCGCAGGCCTTGGCCGAATCACGGCGCGAACAGTTCGTGGAGTTTGTGAAGTCGATCAAGTGGTAACCGTTGGCTGCCCTGAATGCTTACGACCCGAGAGCTTACTACCAAAAAGCTAATGAAACGATAGGTAAAATATGTCTACCGGAACTTGGGACTCTTCCATAGCTGGCGACGTGACTCGATCGACCAGCCAAGTGTCACCCGCGTATCTCGTCTTGCGAGCCCTGGGTTCGCTGAAGATCACCGTGGTGATGTTTGGGCTGGGTATTCTACTGCTGTTCTTCGGGACGTTAGCGCAAGATCAGCAGAACCTGGCCGAGGTCAAGCGATTGTATTTTAATTCCTGGCTAGCCGTTATTCCTTTCGACGTGCTGATACCAATCACCATTTTCCCCCACCAAGGGGAATTTCCAGGTGCGTTTCCATTTCCGGGTGGCGCGACGATTGGATTGATTCTGATGATCAATTTAATCGCCGCCAAAGCGACTCGGTTTGCAGTCTTCGCAAAAGGTGCAAAGCTGGTGGCGGGAATCGTCATCAGCCTGATTGGTGCCGGCATTGTGACCGCAGTCATTGTCAGCGGTCATGCGGCAGATGGTTTGCAAGGTGCGCCACCGATTTCGTACGACTCATTGTGGAGTGTCTTGCGCGGCGGCTTCGTGTTGCTCACAACCTCCCTGATCGTCTACACGGTATGGCCTCGCAAGCGTCCGCATCTGGCCACAATCGCGCTGTGGGTCGCCTCAGCCATGATGCTGGCGACGACGCTTTTGCTCGTCTTCGGTGGCGAGTCGGTTCGACTGAATGATCCAGGCATGCGGATCGTTTGGCAACTGCTGCAAGCGGGGATTGCGTCGCTCGTCTGCCTGGTTGGGCTGATGATGATCTTCGCCCGTCGTGGCGGCAACGTGCTCATCCATGCTGGTATCGGTCTGATGATGGTCGGCCAGTTTGTTTTCGGCGATCGACAAGTGGAACAGCGGCTGAGTGTCGCCGAGGGAAATTCCACCAGTCTTGTTTTCCAGCAAGACGAACTGGAACTGGCAATTATTGATACGAGCGATGCGGACGAAGATGCTGTGACGGCCTTGCCTGAGTCGCTCTTGCGTCGCGCTGCCCGTTCAAAAGAAACGCTGGATGCCCCGGAGTTGCCC
>JBBQRC010000440.1:0-5185 GCA_038215215.1 Pirellulales bacterium | reverse complement strand
CGAAATACCACGCATAGGGACGTCACAACCGAGCGATTGCAGTGGCTGAGCTTGCCCATGGCCGCAGGTGCGTGCATGGGGCGTCGTCCAAAGAAAGTCGATGTGTTGGTCGATCACCATCAACTCCCCAGCCCGATAACGTGGATTCAGTCCACCGGCCGCATTAGTAGTGATGAGGGTTGAAGCACCGATCCCATGCAGGCAATGGATCGGAAAGGCAAGATCGGAATCGGTTCGCCCTTCGTAACGGTGCCCACGTCCTTGCATCAGCACAACCGGCAAACCTGCGAGAAAGCCAGTTATCATCTTACCAGCATGGCCGGAGGCATACGTCCCAGGAAAGCCAGGCAGTGCCGCGTACTCGATCGATTGCGGGTGCTCCACATGACTAGCCAACTCACCCAGGCCGCTACCGAGGACAATCGCCACTTTCGGCTGCAGTAGACGTTGATTCAGCAGGAACTTGCACACGTCAGCGACCCGCTGTTCCCACTGCGGACTGTCGGGAGTCGCCGCAGCGCTGAAAGCGTTTCGGGGCGCATACAACGAACTACTGGGTAGCGATTCTTTGGCTTTCAAACTGCAAGACGCCATTTACGAGTGCTCTTAACTTGGGTTCCGCCGCGTTGGCAGTAGCGATAATCTTGGGAACATTGGCGGGTTCCAAGGCATCGGGCAGACACAAGTCGGTGACCACAGAGAAACCAACTGTTCTGAGGCCGCAGTGGACCGCCACAATGACCTCCGGCACAGTCGACATGCCGACTACATCCGCCCCAATCGCCCTCAGGAAACGATACTCGGCCCGCGTTTCCAAATTGGGGCCAGCGACAGCCACAAAGACACCCTTGTGCGCGACAATGTTCTCACGTCGCGCAATCGCCAACGCCTGGTCCGTCAACGCACGGTCATACGGCGCGCTCATGTCTGGAAAACGTGGGCCCAAACGATCGTCGTTGATACCAATCAGAGGATTATCCCCCATCAAATTGATGTGGTCATCAATCACCACGATGTCGCCACAGTTGTGATAAGGATTCATGCCTCCGGCGGCATTGGAGACTATCAGCAATTGAGCCCCCATGGCCTTCATGACCCGCACTGGCAGCGTGATCTGCTTCAGCGGGTAGCCCTCATACATATGAAAACGGCCCTCCATGGCCATGATAGGCAGACCGGAAAGGTCGCCACACACCAGTCGTCCGCGGTGACTGGTTGCGGTTGATTTGGGAAAATGCGGGATCGTTTCATAATCGATCGAAGCTTGCACGTCGATCTGTTCGACCAATGGTCCCAGACCTGTTCCGAGAATGATGCCAGCATGGGGAGTGGCCGACCATTGACTGCGAATGAATTCACAAGCGTCTTGGATTTGTGCGTAGAGTTCGAGCATTACGAGTTGTCGTGTTAAACCGAGTTGTCGTGTTAAAAGGCTTCGATCGTCCAGGATACACGCTGTCTGCCTCGCGCCGCGAGTCACCAGCAATGGAGAGGCATTAAAGCATCTTGCAGCAGCCTACACAACGAGCGCCAGCAAAATTTCTGGGCTTGATTAGTCCACGAACGCGTGCGCTGGGTGGCGTCAATTCTGTCCGGCAGAACAGGCCACGGTTAGAGCTTTACGGGTTGACCATCCTGCGCCGCGGATTGGAAGCAGGCATCGAGGACTTGCTGAGTCTTGAGGGTCCAAGTTGGCCATTGCAAATCTATTTTGCCTTCATTCACCAAACCGGAAAACTCTCGGATCATCCGCACTTCCTGCGCGTTGTCACAGCCGCTGGCGTATTCGCGGACCGCGAAACGCTGCAGATGGTTTTCCATGTTAAAGACACAGTTGTCAACATTGAAAACATCTTTACCAACCAACACATCGACTTCTGAGTTATGAAAAGGCAACACAAAATCGCTCACACGGAGGTAGCCCGCCGTACCGCTGGCATGAATCCATTGCTGATTTTCAGTCAAAAAGGAAACGTAGAAACTGGCCGAGACGCCGCCAGGAAACAGCAGTTCGGCACTCAACTCTGCGGGCACTGGTCCCGGGCTCGCGGTGCCCTGCAGATGTGTCAAGGTTCGCGCGCGAACTTCCACGGGCATTTGGCCGTTCAGCATCCACAAGAAAAATCGAGTACAGTACCATCCCAAATCACCGAGGCAGCCGTAGGGCTCCAGCTCACTGGATGTGCGAATATTCGACGATTGGAAAGTCATATCGCCGGCGAACGAGAAGTGACTGGCCAATCGCCGCAATTGTCCCAACTGAGACTGGTCGTCGAGCAGGCTACGGATGAGTGGCAGGCGTTGGCTGTGCATGAACATGACGCCGTCCATGTACTGGACTTGATGGCGCTCGCAGGCGGCCAACATCTCAGTGACTTCTGCTGCATTCAGCGCGGCGGGCTTCTCGCCAAGTACATGCTTGCCAGCTTCCGCCGCCTTGATCACCCACTCGCGGCGCAATGCTGTAGGAAGTGGGATGTACACAGCGTCAACGTCTGTGCGTGCCAACAGCGCCTCGTAGGATCCCACTGCCGCGGGCGTTTCCGCGAACGGCACTTGTGCCGAACATTCCTCAATGAACTTTTGTGCAGACGCCAAATTGCGACTGGCTACGGCCGTGACTGTTGCGTTACTCGCCAAGCGGATGGCTTTCCAGTTCTTGCGCGCGATTCCCGCAGTCCCAAGAATTCCCCAGCGGCACGTGCCTGCACTCATCGATAGCTCCAAGTTGATTTTTGGTAAGGGTTGATTGGCGGCTAGATTCGGCCGATGACAACTAGGCACATATCATCTGCTTGCTCGGTGCCACGAACAAAGTTGTTCACTTCTTCAACAACCTTGGCCCCAATTTGCTGGACATCATCGCCCACGGAAGTCATCAGTTCCTGCAATCGAGCGATACCAAACATAGCGCCCGCCGCATTGGGAGCTTCGTTGATGCCATCGGTGTACAACAACAACTGCTCGCCACTTTGGATCTCAATGGAACCCATCTCGTACTCAAAGTCTTCGAGGATCCCCACCGGTACACCTGCTTGTTCATCTCCCGGTTCGAGGATGAGCTTCGAGCGGGTCTTCCAGAGAGGTGCCATGTGCCCGGCATTGATGATTTCGACCCTGTTTGATTTGGGGTCAAGGATGAGACACAGGAATGTGATGAATTTTTCTACCCCCAGCAAGGTGATGCGATTATTGAGCATGCTAATCGCTTTGGCTCCATCAGGTTGGCTGGCAAGATAAAACTTAGTTTCTGTCGACAGCTTGGCCATCAGCATGGCCGCGGCGACACCATGGCCCACGACGTCAGCCACAATCACCGCCATGCGGCCATCGGGGAGTGGAATGTAATCGTAATAATCTCCTCCGATCTGCTGGGCGGGCTGATAAAAATTGTAAAAGGTGTAACCGTTGATATCGGGTCCGGTGGCGGGGAGGAAGGCGCGTTGGACACTGCGGGCCAGTTCCAGGTCTTGTTCGACGAGACGTTGTTGCACAAGTCGTTCGTGCAATTGTGCGTTTTCGATCGCCACTCCAGCTTGCGACGCAATATTCGCCAAGATTTCGAGATCTGCGGCCTCAAAGCGACGCCGTGCATTGAGCGTATCCATCTGAATCGCACCCAGTGGTTCGTCTTCGCTGTCGAGCAAAGGGGCCACCATCATCGAGCGAATGCGGAAGTCGGCCACACTGTTGGCCATTTCAAAGCGTTCGTCGCTGGATGCATCGAGCGACATAATGGCTTGCTTCGTGTCCATGACCTCACGCATGACGGTGCGACTGATGCGGACTGCATCCGCTTGATCTTCTTGCCGCGTTTTAGCCCATTTCAGTACCAGCTGTCCATCGTCTCCCTTGAGTACGATAAAAGCGCGGTCCGCTTGGACAAAGATTCTGAACAGTGTGTCAAGGACTTTCGGCAGCACCTTTTCCAGTTCTACGGCTCGGCCAAGACTGTGCATGATTTCTAGCAAGGCTTGCAACCGGACCTCGGAGGAAGTGGTCAGTTGAGAACCACTCCCGGAACCGCGAATGTCGATTTTCCCCGTCACAGCCCGCGAACCGGAATCATTTTCCGGATCATCCACCATCACCACCCCAAACGTGGATGATCCGCCGACGATTTTTGAATGTTCCACCAACTGCGAACTGTCTTCGTCTGCATGGAACGAAAACTCAAGATCACAGATGCGGATTAAATCGCCATCATTTAGAACAGTTGGGTCAGTGATCAAGCGACCATTTAAGAAGGTACCATTGCGACTCTTAAGGTCCTCCAAATGAAACTGGTCGGCTTTCAGATTGATACAGGCGTGTTGACGGCTGACTGCGCCGGAATCAAGCGTCAGTTCGCAGTCAGGGTGGCGTCCCATAACCATGCGAGGCTTGTCAAGCTCTAAGCGTTTGCCGAAAGCGGAACCATTGATCGCAGTTAGGTAGGACATGGTGGGGAACTTTATACTGGTCGTGTCTCGCGTTGAAACAGAACGCGGTCGTCCGTAGAGCAAGCTTGGCCCACGTGCGACTGTTTCACCAGAGGGAACTCAACCTAAATTCAGGCGGGAGGAATAATCGCTTATTGTACTTCAAGCGCTGCCTTCAGTAATAACGCAAAGGCCTCTCCAGGAGTTTTATCGTACGGTTCATTGGGTATTTGTTGCTGTTCGGCAAGCTGTTCAGCTCGGGCCGTAAACTGCCGAATTTGCTCTGCGGTTAAATCGGGCTTGGCTTCTAACCCCGCACCATTCGCCTGGATGACAGCACATGCCTGCAAGGCAAACTCAAGGTCAGTCCGCGATAATTTCCGCTCTGCGGCGGATCGCAGTAGGCGGTCTTCGGTCCGCTCGAGTGCCGCGTACTCAACGGGCGACAGCCATGCGGCGTCAGCATCTTCCCTTACTAACGTCACTGCCTGACTTTGGACCGCCTGAACGACTCCCCAAAGCAAGACGGGATTGTCCTGCAAACAGTTGTGCAAACGCGACAGCTGTTGCGGTTCGATTTGCCGATCACGAACCAGCGGCAAAACTTCTTGGAGTTGCCGTACGATAGATTTCTGGTCGGACGGCGACAATTGGCTCTGTTCAACCCAGGGTATGAGCTGCTGAGTAATACCCCGCTGAGCCAAGGGGTACTGGTCCCGGAAGGTGAACCAACTGCCGAATGCACATACAGCGCAAAAAACGGC
>JBBQRC010000439.1:0-5192 GCA_038215215.1 Pirellulales bacterium | reverse complement strand
AACTTAAAATCAAAGACATTAATGACTCAGGGGCCATGGTGGGATCCGTCAGTGACGAGGAACACACCTCCGCATGTCGCATCGACTTGGCGGGTAAACTAGAGCGATTGGGTTTCTTGCCGGGCGATATCTCTTCGGTTGCGTATGGCATTTCAAATTCGGGGGTGATCGTGGGACTAAGCGACGATCCACCCGGTAACGACGGAGGACCCCAAGCATTTATTTGGAAATCAGGTGCACTTTCAGCTATGCCGCTGCCGCCAGGTACAGTGGATAGTGCCGCTCTGAGTATCAATCAAGAGGGAGTGATCAGCGGCTTTATTTTGCAAGATGCGGGAGATGATTCTGTAACCACCGCCTTTATTGCTCTTCCGATTAAAAAATGATTATATTACAGTGAGTAGCTAGCTAGCGGACTGATATTGACTCAAGATTTCCAGCTTGTTTGAACGATGTCTTAGAATGGTTGTTCCTTTGAGCCGCATTGACTAGAGTGAAGACTCGAGCTGGTTAGTCGAGGTTTGCCCCGCGATTAACCTGTCAATGTGGCTCAATTTTTTAATCGCCTACTCAATTTTCTAGTCGCTTACTTATTCGCCATCCGCCGCGCTCTTCGCGGCCTGTTCAGGCAGGCTTGCCCCAACCTCCTTGAAAAACAAACTGCGCGAGCGGCTTGCGTGTTCTTGGCGTGTGGTCGCGTGCTGCCAACTCTTCAGCACCCGATGAACTGGAGGTGGCAGGATGACCTACTGCAATACCTGTTTGGGGAGCGTAGCCCTCGGGAATGTCATACTCTGACCGAATCTTGCCCAGGTGAATTCCTGCCATTTGGTGAACCGCCAGACCAAGTGCAGTAGCTTGTAGGGCAAAGTGAGCTGCGGCCTGCCCCAAGTCGTATTGATGCACTCGATTGGGTTGCCCATTGCGGGAGAAAGTCTCCTGAGAGACCGTGATTATCAGCACACTTGCCAATTGAGCCCAGGCTTGATTGGCCTCAAGTAAGCAGCCTAGCAGGCGTTTGAATTCGCTCTCTTGTTCGCGATAAGCGACCAAGAAATACCAAGGCTGTTCGTTGTAACTAGACGCTGCCCAGCTGGCCGCCACGAGGCATTGTTCGATCAACTCTGGCGCAACGCTTTGAGAATCAAAATGGTAGGGACTCCAGCGGTCGCGAATGACTTGAATGACCTCTGTGGCTGGTGAAGAGCGTTTCTCTTCGGGAATGTAAAGCGGATTGGCGGACATTAGGTCATTTCCTGAATTTGAGAAAGCTAGGACTAAGGATGAAGCTGTCGCGGTGACGGCAGCCTTGTACTGGAAGCGGCATATCTTACACATTTCCACAGGCACCGTTGAGCCCAGAGCGCACGACACCACAGCGCATGACATACAGAGCTGCCCGGGGGGCTTCTCTACATTCCACAGAAACGGATGAAAGAGGCGGTTGAAACGGTTGCTTTTTCTGTAAACTACCAAAGGAGGTAAGTGATCGCTGTCTCCATCCCTATAAAGCGCACCAAACCACAGCTTTTTGACTTAGTCCGTTCAACTTCGCAGCAATGTAGTTCTCATTCTCGCGGACCGTGACGATAAAACGGAACAGGACCGTCACGCGGCCAGGCCACGCGGAAGCTTCGCCCCTTGTTCCCTCAACGAATTGTCCAATTATGGCTGAAATCGATTCGCTGTTTGAAGATCTCGCCTATGCGGGAAACGATGATCGCTTTCAAGCCGTTCCGTTATTGGTGGCTGAAAAAAAAGGTCCAGAGGAGAAGCCTCGAGTGTTGGTTCTGGAAGACGATTTATTGCAGCTCGAACTGCTGGTGGACCATCTTGAGTCCTTGGGTGTCGAAACGTCCAGTGCTCAGACCATCGCCGCGGCGCGTATGCAGCTAGAGCACCAAAAATTCAACTTGGCGATATTTGATATTCACCTACCGGATGGCTCAGGGCTCGAACTGTGTGAGAGCATTGCTGACGATTCGCGGTTCAGTTGCATGCCCACGATTCTCCTCAGCAGTCTCAGTCAAGCGAACATGATTCGGCGGTCACGGGCGGCAGGCGCCAGCTTCTTCATCAGCAAGCCCTATGATCCCAATGTCCTACTAACCGTTATTGAGCGGGCGCTAGGAACCACGCTCCAATAGCGGAGATCTATTACACGCGTTTAACAATTTCGTGGGCACCAAAGCGCACTTTGACTGCCTGCGCTTGCCGATCTTCTGGATGGCGGTAGCCCAGCGCACAGGCGACCACACAAGTGTAATCGGTCTCAGTCAATCCCAGTAATTCATCGTATGCGGGCAGATTGATCCCTTCCATTGGGCAAGCATCAATGCACAGCATAGCGGCGGCGGCCATCAATTGCCCCAAGGCAATGTAAACTTGTCGCGCATTCCAGTCGAGGTGTTTGTCTGGCGTGCGATTAATCGTCGATACCAACATCTTGCGGTAGTCCGACATGGCACCATCTGGGAGACTTCTCGTCTGCGCAACCAACTGCATGTAACGATCTACATACTCCTCATTCATGGACTTTAGGGCTGCCATCACCACCATGTGTGAGCAGTCTTGGGGCTGCTTTTGATTCCATGACAGCGGTGGTAATTTGGCCTTGGTTGCTTCGTCGGTGATCACGATGAATTGCCATGGCTGCAGGCCGTAGCTACTGGGCGTCAGCACCAGACTCGCCTCCAGCGCTTGCCAAGTCTGCTCGTCAATTTTTCGTGTCGCATCAAAGCGTTTGACCGCATAACGCCATTGCAACCGTTCGAGCAGATCTTGAGGAGTTATCTCCAGCATAATGGTTTCCGATTGAGTTGTATGTGATTGAAGGCTCCATTGTACCGACACGACAATTCCTGTCACACGGCGGGCTGTGCAGCGTATTTTGAATGGAATTCGCGGAGTTACCGTGGTCGGTCGATGGTCGCGGCTGATTTTCGAGCCAAGTTTTGGTATGCTGGAGAGCTCGTCAATTGTGAAGTGCCTGGGAATTTCTGAAACATGCAAACCGCCCCTTCTGAGCCAACACGCGATGCACTAGCGACACTGAGAATTGATCGTTCCGCTCCGACTCGAACCAGCAGCAGTGGCGGTTGGTGGCGTTGGTTGGGCATCGTAATGACACTCGCACTGGTGACCTTGGCCGGCTACTGGGGAGCCGTCAGCGCGGGCTGGATCAATGGGACTGCGTCGGCCAGCGATTGGCTGGCGGTGCCAGACATCATGAAGAGTCGCCCGGAGGTCCGGATCGTTCGTCCCGTTGTGGAATCAGGTCGCTCGGCAGATGCAACCGTGGTGGCAACCGGTTACCTCGAATCGCGACGGCAGGCCAAAATCGGTGCGCGTGCTCCGGGTAGGATCCAGTCGGTGTCAGTCGAGGAAGGGAGTCGTGTCAAAAAGGACGAGGTGCTGGCTGTACTCGAACACGCGGATCTGGATGCAGCGCTGGCGGCGACCGAGGCGAGTTTGGCGAGATCCAAGGCAGCCATAGCGGAGCAAGACGTGCTGATCGCACAAAACCTCAGCGAATTCGAGCGGGCGAAGAGCCTCTTAGGCTCGCGCAGCATATCGGCAACGGAGTTTGATCAAGCTAAGTTTCAATATGACAGCGCCGTGGCTAGGTTACTGTCGCTGCAAGCGGACGTGCAACTCGCCGTAGCGCGACTACACGAAGCCGAGCAACTGAAGGAAAACATGTTCATTCGCGCACCGTTCGACGGGACAGTGATCTCGAAAGATGCTGAAGTCGGGGAATCGATCCTACCCGGTGGGATGGGTGACGCGTCAGGCCGCGGTTCGGCGGTCACTATCGCGGATCTGGATAACCTGGAGGTCGATTGTGACGTCAAGGAGGACTACATCAGTCGCGTCAACTCGGGTCAAGCGGCAGAAATATTGGTCGATGCCGTGCCGGACCGTCGCTATCATGGCCAAGTGCGCAAAGTGATCCCAATGGGAGATCGCGCACGTGCCACCATCAAGGTCAAGGTGACCATCACCGATGTCGACAGTCGCCTGTTTCCCGACATGAGTAGTACAGTGTACTTTTTGCCAGATCAAACCGCAACGGATATCGTCAGCAATGCGGCCCGCACTTTCTGTCCGGAAGATGCCTTACGACAAGATGGCGATGGTGAGTTCGTGTGGGTCGTCGACGACAACGCCCATGCACAAAAAGTGCGCGTCGTCAGCGGCAAACACAAAGATGGTCGTGCAGAGATAGAAAGTGGTTTGACCGGTGACGAGAAAATCATCAACAACCCTCCCCAATTGGTAGTCAATCAAGCTGTGAAGATCTCTGAGTAGCCGCTCGCGAAATTAAAACTGCTGTTAATTCAAACGATGTGGAGTAGTTCCTGTGACAACTCTGAATAGTGATGGTTCGATCGTTCAAATTCGTGACTTAACCAAGGAATTTAAACGCGATCAGTTTGTCATTCCGGTCTTGTCCGGCATTAACTTGACATTGAACCCCGGTGATTACATGGCTTTGATGGGACCTTCGGGCTCAGGCAAATCAACTTTGCTGAACCTGGTGGCTGGGCTGGACAAGCCCACTTCGGGTTCCGTCATTGTGTGTGGCACCAACCTGGGTGTGACTTCAGAAGGCGCACTGGCTCGCTGGCGATCGCACCACATCGGCTTCATTTTTCAGCTCTACAATTTGATACCTGTGTTAACAGCCTACGAAAACGTCGAACTGCCGCTAACATTGACAAATTTGAATCGGCGGCAACGCGACGAACATGTCAAAGCGGCACTTGAAGTGGTTGGATTGTCCGATCGTCTGGATCATTATCCGCGACAACTGTCCGGTGGGCAGGAGCAGCGCGTGTCCATTGCCCGAGCGATCGCCACCGACCCAACGCTGATCGTCGCTGACGAACCCACCGGGGATTTAGATGCTAAATCAGGCGGCGAAATTCTCGAACTGATGCGTCGTTTGAATGAGGAATTTCAAAAAACGATCATCATGGTGACGCATGATCCCAATGCTGCCGCGTGTTCGAAACGCATTCTTCACCTTGAGAAAGGTGTGCTGGTGGGCGATACCCCAAGTTCCAAATATCAAGGAGCGAGCGCATGAAAACGTTGTTATATATTTGGCGTAATGTGATGCGCAATAAACTTCGCTCGGCGCTGACAATCCTGTCGGTGGGTTTCAGTCTGGCCTTGATGACGATTTT
>JBBQRC010000438.1:0-5223 GCA_038215215.1 Pirellulales bacterium | reverse complement strand
ATATGGGAACGAAAAAAAGTCAGGGATTTGATTCACTTGTTAGTGTGGAGTTCACTCACTACCGAACCTCGCTTGCGGACCCTGACGGAGTATCTGCCAAGGCTTTCCTCGATGCTCTTGTTAAGGCAGGAGTACTACGCTGTGATTCGTGCAAGAGCATCCAAGAGCCGGTCGTCTCGTACCAAGTCAAAATTGAAACCGAGGCGCAAGAAAGGTCTGTCGTCCGCATCACTCGGGTCGGCAGTACACAGAAATGCAAACGGTAGCGGTGTGGTTGAAGAAACTAGTAACACGACGGAGGAGTCCCATGCAAAGTACAGTTGAACTAAGTAGGAATCAAGCGATTGAAGCTTGTGTTGTCGAGGCGCTGCCACGCATAGGCGGAGCGTTGAAGAAGGCCATCGATCGTTGCCAGGTACTAGTCGCTGCTATGCGACGTGCGCAGGTAAGCGACGAAGCCATGAGCGAGCGATCTGAGCACTTGCCGGAACGACTGTGCGGATCGCGATTGGCAGAGGACTTGTTGCTGGAGGAACTATCGCTGGACTTGATCGTTGAACGTCACCACGGCCAGTTCGACGCTGAACAACTTGGCTATGACGTGAAGGTGGCGATGCGCAAATACATCCGCAATCTCGTGTGACATTTTTTCACGTACTTTTGTTATCCACGCGTATCTATTTGTAATACAGCTCACCGCAGGACTCGGCGGGCTTTTCTTCGGATGAACCGGTAGTAGTTGAAAATCTTTGGTTAAGAGTTTATTGGGGGCAACATGAAAATTCGTTCGGGTATTCAACCGCGTCCGCGCAGAGTCCTTCTGTACGGCATCCACGGCATTGGCAAGGGTGTGTGGGCGTCCAACGCGCCGAAGCCGATCTTTATCAATCTGGAGGACGGCTTGGGTGACATCGACTGTGACAAAACCGATCCCATCAGCTCATTCCGCGAAGTCAGTGAGTCGCTGGACTGGCTGGCCAGCAACGATCATCCCTACCGATCGGTGGTCATCGATACGATCGATTGGCTCGACAAGCTGATTCAAAAAGATGTCTGCAATTCCATGGGAGTTAGTGTCCTCGCAGACATTGACTGGGGTAAAGGGAATGCCAAGTGTGTCCCCTACTGGGAATGGCACGTCAAACAGCTCGATCGACTGTGGAAGGAGAAGAAGATGATGATCATCCTGCTGGCGCACGCCAAGATCGAGAAATTCTCTCCGCCCGACAATGATTCGTACGACCGCTATTCACCCGCCATTCACAAGGTCGCGAATTCGATGTTGCAAGAATGGTGCGACGAGGTGTTCTTTACGAACTACAAGATTTACACCAAGCAAACGGATGAAGGATTTAACAGGATCAGGACCCAGGCTGTCGGCGGGAAGGAACGCCTGGTGTACACGAGCGAAAGCGCAGCCAGCTTCGCCAAGAACCGTTTGAACTTGCCCAGCGAGATTCCGCTTGACTGGAGCGTGTACGAATCCGGTATGCGCTCGTTCTATCAGCAGAATAAAACGGAATCGAAGATTATCGTCAACACCCAGGCTGACGATGGCCCCATAACCAGCAAGCTGGTTACGGAACGATACCAGCCAAAAGCGGCTGAGCTAGTGCCAGCAGGTGCAGAGCTTGCGTCGGGGGATGCAGTTGGCGTCGATGTCGTTGGCATCGTCGTTAACGGTACGAGCCGACCCGAGGAGCAGTTGGCGCGAGCCTCAGTCAGTGCGGAAGGTGACCAGGCATACGAGGACGAAAGTCCATTCTAGCCTCGTGATGTAGTTGTATGCGTTTCTTGAATACTGGCTTAGCCGCTTTGGAACCAGCGACTGGCCAGACGTTTTGATTGTTTTTACTTACTCAACCATTCAGTGATCCGTAAGGCGTCAGCCGCGGGCGAAGGAAGTTTTCCAAATGTCAGTTGAATTTGATAGTGGATTTGATGCCAATGCCAAAGAGAATCAACGTGAGCACAACGTTATTCCCAAGGGCGAATATCTCGCGATCATGACCAAGAGCGAGAAGGTCGAAACAAAGAACAAAGATGGCTACCTGCTGAATACGCAGTGGCAGATCGTCAACGGCGAGTATCAAAACAGAATACTCTTCCACAAGTTCAACCTGTGGTTAGAGGTGAACACCGACAAACGAAAGACTGCCGTCAAGATCGCTCGCGGCCATTTGTCCGAACTTTGCAAAGCAGTTGGAATCCAGACGCTGACATCGACCGGCGCACTCCACAACAAGCCAGTCATCGTTCGGGTCCGCGTCAGCGATAACGGCGACGGCTACGGCCCCCAGAACGACATCATTGGATTCAAGGCAACTGGCAAGGTGGCCAGTCCTCCAGCAACCGTCGCAGCAGGCAGAGCAGCGATTCCTGTCGGAAGCTCGAGTTCGTGTAGCGAAAAGGCTCCGTGGGAAACCTAGCGTTCACCTAGTCGTCCGATGACCTTCCTTGGCGGTAACTTTTGCAAATGTCTTACGCACTTCGCTACTATCAACAAGAAGCTGTCGACGCAGTATGGGCCTCGCTTTATGCGAAACGAGGTAACCCACTCATCGACCTGCCAACGGGCGCTGGAAAGAGCTTGGTTGTGGCTGATGTCTGCAAGACGGTGGTTGAAAAATGGACCGGCCAATGCGTAGTGCTGGCCCATCGCAAGGAATTGTTAGTCCAGAACACGGCCAAAATACAGAGTCTCACGCTAACCCCCGTCGGAATCTATTCAGCGGGGCTCAACAAACGGAATACAGACCGTCCGATTTTGGTGGCTGGAATCCAATCGATCTTCAACAAGGCGGCAGAGATTGGGCGCCGTCACGTGGTGGTCATCGACGAAGCGCACTTGCTGGGGAAAACCGATGGAACTATGTACAGAACCTTCCTCGATGAACTGGGCGCGATCAATCCCGGACTAGTAGTGATCGGATTGACCGCGACTCCTTATCGCTTAGATTCCGGCGCTTTGTGGGGAGACGGTGAGCTGTTTAGTCACGTCGCTTACCGTGGTGACATTCGCAAGATGATCGCTGAAGGTTTTCTGTGTGATCTGATTAATGAGCCCAGTCAAACTGCGTACGACACTTCCCACCTCCACATTCGCGGCGGGGAGTTTGTTCAGCGCGAAGTTGAGGACTTGTACGCGAATCAAGATCTGCTGGATAACGCAGTCAAAGAGCTAGTCAATTTTAGTGCGGATCGAAATTCGATCATTGTGTTTTGCACGGGTGTCGCCCACGCAGAACAAGTCACTGAACGAATCGCCATGCTTACTGGCCAGCGCGTAGATTGCGTTCATGGCGAAACACCGAAGTTGATGCGGGCCGCTTCACTGGAGGCGTTTACTCGCGGCGTAGTGCGCTGGTTGGTAAACGTCGATGTCCTTACGACCGGATTTGATGCGCAGCGCATCGACTGCGTTGCAATTATGCGCTGCACAATGAGCGCTGGGCTGTTCTGCCAAATGGTTGGTCGGGGTCTGCGCACCCATCCCGTCAAGCGAAACTGTCTGATTTTGGACTTTGGTGGTAATCTTGATCGCCATGGTCCCATCGATGCAATCGACTTTGGCAAACGGCAATCGAAATCCGGTGGCGACAGTCAAGCGCCTACTAAGCACTGTCCTGGATGCGGCTTAAAGCAACCTGCGGGGACACGCAATTGCGAGTGTGGTTTTCGCTTTCCAGAACCGGAAGTCAGCCATAACGATCAAGCCGACACTCATTCTCGAGTGCTCTCCGAGCCGGAGATATTTACCGTCGAGGGGATACATTACTCGAGACATACGGGCAAGTCGGGGAAGCTTGATACGTTGCGTGTCGACTATCACTGCGTGCGGGACGAGGATGGCGCGGACTTCGAGGAACGAATCTCTGAATGGGTGTGCACTGAACACCCGCTCGGATGGGCCAAAAACAAAGCGGACCAGTGGTGGGCAAAGAGATCGCTTTCCGCTCCGCCGTGTTCGATTGATGCGGCACTGTCGCTCGCTGAGCGCGGAGCCCTTGCGGATACACGACGCTTAAAGGTCCAGAGACGCGGCAAGTTGTGGGACATCCTTGGATACGATTTTGGTGAGAAGCCCGAAACCTGGCTGCGCGTGGCTGATGTTCCTCAGCATCAAAATGGCTGGGAAGAGTTCGCGGATGAGACGGGCAGCCTGCCTTTCTAGTTAGTCGCTCAAGGATCTGACAATAAGGAACGAGTGACGGCACCAAATTTTCGAACGGATTGACGGAATCTTGAACGACACCGACGAGGTTAAGGACCGTGCATCCGGACAATGGGGCTACATTATCAGCCGCGTGTGCGGGCTTTCGTCTGAGTTACTCGACAGCAAGCATCACCCGTGTCCAAAACATTGCTTTCCGGATGCTGGCGGCACCGATCGCTTCCGAGCCTATGACGACTTCGCGGTCACCGGTGGAACTCAGTGCAATCGTTGCGGTGTTCATGCCGATGGGTTTGCAACCATCATGTGGTCACTGGATGTCGACTTCCCAACTGCGGTCAAGGAAGTGAAAAACGCACTGGGCATGGTCGATTTATGCATTGATCATCATGCCGAGGAAGATGAACTGTCAAAGGTGATGCTCCAGTATCCAGGCTTCAAGCCACTGGAGGACTCCGGCTGGCCCAGTTTAGCGTTTGATTCTGAGCCCGACATCGAAAAAATGCAGGCGTACTGCAGAAACAAGCCTGGGGTTACGCCGAACGGACTACAACTGGCAGGAGTTAAGACGGGTTCTCACTATGTCGGACGCGATTATTCTGTCGTGTGCTTCCCGTTCTATAACTCGCAAGGGATTTGCGGCTACTCGGTTTCTCGAGTTGACGGAGAGTTGATTCCAACCCCCAATGGCAAGGCCGCTAAGAACAAAAACATCAAAGGTTCCAGACCCGGACTATTCGGTAATCTGTCGGAACTCAAAACTTGCACTGAGATTTGGAAGCTCGAAGGTGAGTCCGATGTTGCCGCATTGTTGTCATGCGGGATACCCGAAGGCGTCCTGGTGATCACCAATGCTAACGGCTCAAAAGAGAAAGGCGATAGGTACACATGGTTCGCCGACCTGGTGGCCGACAAGCCCGTTTATGTTCTCCACGACAATGACGAAGAAGGGAGAATTGGCGGTGAGAAGTGGGCAAGATTCTTTGCTGACACATCCCCAACATTCCTGTGCACGTGGGGAGAGTTCGACTCGAAGGATGTGCGTGACT
>JBBQRC010000437.1:0-5230 GCA_038215215.1 Pirellulales bacterium | reverse complement strand
GCCATTGAACGCACTGCCATGCCCGCAGTGCCAGGAAAGTTCGCCATCGGCCGCCTCGTCGAAGGCGGCTTGCAATGCTTTGGCGATATCGGCGCCGTCCAGCTCTATCGCGACATTGCCGATCCTCGCAGGCTGGCTGATTCCAAATATCTGGCCACGCTAGACTGCATCGGGGATTGGCGATTTGATTCGATTGGCCCAACGACCACGACGCCACCTGCCAAGTCGCCGGAGGCCCCCTTGGGCGAGTACGATGTGTCCCAAGTTACCAGCTTGACTGCCGAGGCAGTTGGCAGCGGGGATGCCGCGCGCGGTGTGGCCCACTTCGCTTCGGCGAAATCCGCTTGCCTGTCATGTCACAAAATCGGCGCACTGGGGGGCAGTGTTGGACCCGACTTGACCAAAATCGGCAAGCAGCGTTCGGCAGAACAAATCGTTGAATCTATCTTGTGGCCGAACCGGCAGGTGGAAGAAAAATACCGCGTGACGCAGATCCTGACCTCCGACGACGAAGTGGTTCGAGGTTACGTTGTCAGCGAAGATTCGCGGAACCTGGTGCTGCAGGATCCAGCTACGGGAAAACAGCAGACTTTCGCCGTTGCAGACATAGAACATCGCCAACAGGTCCCATCGCTCATGCCAGAGGGTTTGGCCAACGCGTGGTCTCGAGAACAACTCGTTGACACCGCGGCATTCTTGATCGATCTGGGCCATCATCAACGCCTGCGCCCGGAACTGGCCGCTTCCGTTCTTGAACATGCGCAGGCGCACGATCCGGCCCCCTTCCCTTTCGATCGCGGGCCGCTCGACGCAACCGCATGGCCAAGCTGGCAAGCAGCGGTGAATCGCGATCGCATCTATGACTTTTATACCAAGCAGGCCAATTACTTTCGTACTCACGATATCGATCAACAACTACTGATGGAGTTTCCTGGTCTCGACGGCGGTAACCAGGGACATTGGGGCAATCAGGTCGAAGAGTCTTGGGCGAGCAACGAATGGAACGAGGCAATTTTGGGGAGCGTGCAGAGCGGCGTTTTGCGCGCCGGTCCACTCACCGTTTCACGCGCAGTCTGCTTACAGTTGGGTGACCACAGCGAGTTGTTTGCCTGCTTCGATCCCGACACCTTAACCTATCCAGCAGTATGGCAGGGGAATTTTCTTAAGTTCTCTTCGGTTCGGCATGGTTTCGTCAGCGGGTTGACGGTCGACGGCCCGCTGTTGCCCAAGCCCGATATCGCCCGGCCTAGCGAACCCTTTGTTTATCACGGCTTCTACCGAATCGGCAAACGGACGGTGTTCGCTTATAAGATCGGTGACGTTGAGTATCTTGATGCACCTTGGTGTGAGGATGGTCAGTTTATCCGCGAGTTCGCACCGCGGGCGCAGCATTCCCTCCGCAATCGATTAACCCCGAACAAGTCTCAGTGGCCCGAGCAGATGATGACCGCGGTCTCGCTCGGAAGCAACCAACCTTATGCGGTCGATACTATCCCCCTGCCCTTTGACAATCCCTGGCGTGCACCGATCTATTGTGGCGGACATGATTTTCTACCGGACGGTTCAGCGCTGATCGCGACCATGCAGGGGGACGTGTGGCACGCGTCCGGATTTAGTGCCACCACGGCACACGATACCGATACACAGGTTACTTGGCGCCGCTTTGCTGCGGGCTTGCATCATGCGCTGGGAGTCAAGGTCGACAAGGATGGCATCTTTGTGCTCTGTCGCGATCAACTCACACGCTTGCATGACCTCAATCAAGATGGCGAAGCGGACTACTACGAGTGCTTCTCCAACGCTTTTGAAACGTCGCCGGCAGGACATGATTATATATGTGGTTTGGAGCGGGATGCAGCAGGGAATTTTTACACTGCGTCTGGCAATCAGGGTCTGGTACGCATCAGTGGCGACGGAAAAACCGCCAAGGTGGTAGCAGAAGGTTTTCGCAACCCAGACGGGCTGGGCGTTTATCCTAACGGCGTTATCACCGTACCCTGTTCCGAGGGAGAGTGGACGCCGGCCTCGATGATTTGTGCGGTCAAGCCTGACGGTCTGGCGGAACAAGCCACTCCGCCATTTTATGGCTATCGTGGGCAACGTTTTGTAAATCAGCCGATCGCGCGACCGGAATTGCCTCTTGTTTACTTACCACGGGCTATCGACAATTCTTCGGGTGGTCAAGTCTTCATTGACAGTCACCGCTGGGGACCTCTCTTCGGCAACATGATTCACCTCTCGTTGGGGACCGGTTCGCACATGCTGCTGTTGCGCGATGAAGTCGATGGTCAATTACAAGGTGCGGTTGTGCCATTGCCTGGAGAATTTGCATCATCTGTCCATCGTGGTCGGTTTTCGCCCACCGATGGACAACTGTATGTATCGGGCATGAGCGGTTGGGGAAGTTACACGACTGGCCAAGGCTGTTTCCAGCGGGTGCGTTTTACCGGTGACACGGTCCAGCTTCCGATTCGTTTCCATCTGCATGCCAACGGCGTGTCGATCGGATTTTCAGAACGATTGGACGAGAAGGTCTGCCAACAAGCCAGCGCCCATTTCGCGCAAGCTTGGAATTATCGCTACAGCGGCGCGTATGGCTCCGCCGAATATTCTGCACTGCATTACGGAGTCCGCGGCCATGATCGTTTGCAGATTGCATCTAGTCATGTCCTTGATGACGGCCACACGCTTTTTCTCGAGATACCTCAGTTGCCACTCTGCAATCAGCTCCATCTACGGGTAGCTACTGAAGCCGAACGCCGCGTCGATTTGTACCTTACCTGTAATCGATTGGATCAACCGCGTAACGATTTCCCTGGGGCACTCGTCAGCGTCAAGTCGACGGCTGTCCATCCGTTGGATCAAGACATGGCCATGGCGACCAAGCGTCTTCCCAATCCGTGGCGTCACAAGCTGCCGGATGCACGTCCGCTGCTTATCGCCGCAGGCCAAAACCTGAGCTACGATAACCGCGTCTTGCGCGCTCAAGCAGGTGAAGCCCTGGCGTTGACTTTTACCAATCCAGATGTGGTGCCACATAACTGGGTGTTAGTTCAACCTGGACAACTGCAACACATCGGCATGGAAGCCAATAAACTGGTGGCTGATCCCGAGGCCTTGATTCGACATTACGTACCGGCGTCAAGCGACGTCATTTGTTTTACCGATATTGCCGAATCGCGTGGCGAGGAGACCATCTATTTTCGCGCTCCAACCATGCCGGGACGTTACCCGTACTTGTGCACGTTTCCCGGGCACTGGATGGTGATGAACGGCGAATTGATAATTGAGCCCTAACCGCATGAGCAGTATCGAACGACGCATTAGTGAGGATGCTAGAGTCAGGGAAATACGAAGAGAAACAGGAACGGGTCAGCGGTCGTGTTCTTGCTCTTGTTCACCCAATTCCCCGGCTGCGGGCTGCCAACGGGAGAAAGAATATGTCAGCAGAGCCACATAAAAAATGCTGGCGAACATGACGCCCGCTGACGCACCGGCCAGGTAAGCGGCTAAGGTTGGAGGCCAGACGGCTACGGCCAGCGTCGCACCCATCGCGCCGCCAAAAATGGCTGGCAGGAGCATGACAAAAAAGATCCACACGCTGGCCATCGCTCGACCAGCCGCCAGCGCGTCGCGCTGCTGCAACGCTCTCGGCTTGATGATATTCCAAGCCGCCAGCAGATTAATATTGGCCGTTAGCACCCAGGCAACTGGCAACATTGCCAGCGAGGTCTGGATCACATCGAGGGTTGCCCAAGGCAAGAGATACAGAAACAAGCCAAGCACCAGGCCATGTATGGCAGCCAGCGGGATGAGCGGTCCGGCCAGTTGACCAATGACCACAGCCCAAGCTGGAATCGGCAGCGACTTGAGCACCACACGTTGGGCAGGTGGCCCCAAGAAACCCACCGGCAGTTGTAGCAATAAGAGGAAATCGGCGTACGTATTCAGACCGGCCATCCACAGGACGCCACTCCATCCCTGCAGTTGCCGTTGGTCAACCATCATGGGAATGACGATAACCACGGCAATGATGGCCACTGTAAATGCCAAGAACCTGGGCAGAATGCGAATCGAATGGACCATTTGCATCCAAGCGATCGGACCGATCCCTGCCAGACGACCGAACTGTGGCAGGGTGATGCGGCGCATCCAGCCGCCACCGCTGCTGAGCCCGCTCCGCAACGCTTGTTGCCGTCGCGTTACTGAAAGATCGGTACGCGCCGTGGCTGCTTCGCGATATTCACCCCCAAGCACGTAGACCAATAGGACCAGAACCCCCACGACAAGCAGGCGGGTGGGGAGCATGGTGATGACCTCTGGCCATAGTGACTTGGCTGTCAGCGGCGCAAACATCCACCCAACGGGCGGCAAGACAATCTGCCCAATTGGAGACTGAATGGCCGCGGCAGCAATATTGGGAACAGTTACCTCCGCGCCGCTGTCGCGAACGCGCCCCATCGACTGCACAATCAACATAACGAGCACCGACAATACCAACGCAGTCAAGCCGCGACGTGCGAGCTGAATCCCCACTCCATGAGCACGTCGTGAAGACAACGAGACAACCATCCCCACCAGTAATGAGACGGTAATTAAGAGCCACAAACCGATGAAGGCGGCGAGCAGATTGCGCGAGTAGGCTAGGCTAATTAACGAGAGCACGATGGCACTGACAGCGGCGCGGTAGGCGAGTCGGATCAAGTTGAGCGTGATCATATCGCGGGTCGAGAATGGTCCCGCCACGATAAAGTGAATCTCCGCCGGTCGCATGACCAGCCCTCGATCCGCCGACGCGGTCAGCCACGTGGCGATCAAGTAGATCGCCGTCCAAAATGGCATGGCACTGCCGAAGCGCCCCTCCATGCCGCTGGTGGCACCACTTCGTGCGCTAAACAATTGCGAACCCACGAACAAACCGATGAACACCAGCATCAGCAGGAACAACAGCAACTGCCGCCAACTCCGACGAAACTTGATGAGCCCACGCCATGAGCCGCGAAGATCAAACCACAGCAGTTTCCATAGTGCTGGGTGCATCACGATTCCGTCTCACCGGTTATCCGAAAGAAGACTTCTTCCAAGGAGCCGGTCGTGCCAAATTGTGCGTGGGCTTCGGCCAATGTTCCAGAAAAAAGACACCTTCCTTGACTTAGAATCACCAGATGCCGACAAATATCTTCCACCAGAGCCAGCAGATGGCTGCTGACCAAAACCGTCGCACCTTGCG
>JBBQRC010000436.1:0-5234 GCA_038215215.1 Pirellulales bacterium | reverse complement strand
GTGATGTGCCGCTGATGATTCCAGCCTTTGTGACCCGTATGTTCGAACAACTCGGTGACGACCACGAGATCGCGGTTCCGTATGACGGCCAATACCACCATCCGTTAGCAGCCATCTACCGTCCGCGTGTACTGGCAGTCGTCGAATCGCTATTGAGAGCCGACCGCTTGCGTCCGCGATTTTTGTTCGATGAAGTTTCGACAAACGAAGTTGCCGTGGCGGAGCTGCGCGCGGTTGATCCAAGCTTATCGACGTTGCTGAATCTAAATTGCCCGGAGGACTATCAGGCCGCGTTAGCGCAGGCCTTCCCAGACGATAACGAGCAGTCGCAGCACGCCCCAGGCAAATGACCGCCGCGCTTTTGGACGGGGCGCAACCATCGCAACATTGGGGCGAGTCGCCTAATCCCAGGCCCTCTGCTGCGTCGCGCACCTGCCACCTTGTTTTACGGTAGTAACCAAAGACTGGACCTGGTTAACGGCGTAGCGCGCCACCGCTGGTACCGTGAAAGTTGCAAAAATTTTGAGTCCACCAACCTGATTTTCTTTCATCGAGGGAAATCCTTGGTATCGTTATGAAAGCCACTTGGACTAATGAGGGTAAGTTACTCGCCGTCAGCCGACACTCCATGGCTGATAAACAACCGCACCTGCGCTTTTTGAAACTGACTTGAAAGGGAAAATCATGAGCACCGCCACCCAACCCCAACTCCTCCCCGAAGTGAGTGCGTTTCTGCGTCGCGGCGTATTTCCAGCGTTCGCGGGTGGGAGAGATCTGGTGTCGAAGAGCGGTGCGACGGTGGCCACTTTTGATCCTGGCTCCACGGATAAACTGGCTGAGATACACGATCTTGGGGCAGTAGAGGTTGACCAGGCCGTGGAGTTGGCCAATGCGGCTTTTCCGGCCTGGGCTCGATTGTCGGTCGAAGCACGCAATAAAATTTTACTGCGGCTCGCCGATGCCGTCGAAGAGCGCAAAGCCATCATAGCGCAAATCGAGGCCTTAGACGCTGGCAAAATCGAAGCTCAAGCTCAAGGAGATGTGCAGAATTTTGTCGATACTCTGCGGTACTTCGTCAAATTGGCGAGTGAAGTAGAAATGCGTACTAAGCTCGATGTGCCGGGATATGACGCCTGGACTTACAAACAACCCTGGGGTGTCTGCGCTTTTATTTTTCCTTGGAATTTTCCGTTTCTCTTGATCGGCTGGGGGATTTCGCCAGCACTGGCCGCTGGTAACACGGTGGTCATTAAGCCCGCCGAAGATACATCCCTCTCAGCTCTTTACTTGGCCCATTTGGCCAAAGAAGTTGGTGTTCCCGATGGTGTCATCAATGTAGTCACCGGCCGCGGTGCCACCGCCGGCTCAGCGCTGACCGGCAATACCAAAATTAAGCGAATGTCTTTTACAGGCTCTCCGGAAGTGGGCCAACTCGTTGCCGAAGCGTGTGGACGGAATCTCGTTCCGGTGAAACTGGAGTTGGGTGGCAAGGGAGCGGCGGTGGTTTTCGATGATGTGAATGTTGCTGACACGGCCGAGAAATTGGTCGGTGCCATCACTTTCCATTCCGGACAGGTCTGCTGCGATGCGACCCGCTGGATAGTCCAACGGAAAATCTACGATGAATTTGTGCGACGGAGCGTTGATTTATTAAAGGAAGTTCGCGTTGGTCATCCGCTTGATCCGACCAGCCAGATGGGACCGGTCGTCAATGCCAAGCAATGCCAACGGGTGCTGAACTATCTCGACAAAGGCAAAGCCGAGGGTGCAGTCTGTGTGCTGGAAGGTGGTCCAGCCATGGTTGAGAGCTATACCGGTCACTACGTAAAACCGGCATTGCTGTCCGGCTCGCTTGACAACGTGGCCGCCCGCGAGGAGATCTTCGGACCAGTAGCTTTTCTCGCGGTCTTCGATACTGAGGAAGAGGCCATTCGGATGGTCAATGCAACAGATTACGGACTGGCCAATAGCGTCTGGACAGCGGATTTAGAGCGAGCAGCTCGCGTGGCTGAGTCGATGGTGGCTGGCAATAGCTGGATTAACGCCCACAACGTGTTTGCCCACGGCGTACCGTATGGTGGAGTAAATAAGAGCGGCATGGGAGGTGGCGTGCTGTCCAAAGAAACGCTGATGGACTACCTCCGCAGCACCTCAATTGTGCGGCCTCTTTAGTGCACACTCGCGTGTAATAATGCTAGCGGGATGGTGGCCAAGCACGCGGTCGTAGTGCTTGGCCCTTCGAGACGGGGATGCGATTGCTCCGTCTTTGCTCAAGGAATGTTTGCCAACAAGAACTTCTAACATGACGCACTCTCGCAATCTTATTCATCCGCGCGACGAAATCATGCGCACGATGGATCGCATCTACCGCTATCGAATGACTACGACCTCGGGTGGAAATCTTTCGATTCGCGACGATGCTGGAGATGTTTGGATTTCCCCAGCGCGAGTTGATAAAGGTAATTTGACTCGCAACGACATCGTGTGCGTTCGCGCCGACGGCACGACCCTTGGTTTACATCCGCCTTCGTCGGAGTTTCCATTTCATAAAGCGATCTACGCGGCGCGGCCCGACATTCGCGCCATCGTTCACGCGCATCCGGTGGCTTTGGTGGCTTTCAGTATTTGTCAGTTGGTACCCAACACCCGATTATTTCATCAAGCTCATTCGGTTTGCGGCCAGCTTGGGTTTGCTCCCTACGCGTGTCCGGGTAGCGAGCGGTTAGGGGCGAATATTGCTACGACTTTTGCAACAGGCTGTGACAGTGTTATCCTCGAAAATCATGGTGTCGTCGTCGGTGGCACATCGTTGCCGCGTGCCTTTGAACGCTTTGAAGCATTTGAATTTGCCGGCAAGACACTGGTCAAAGCCAACCAAATTGGTCCTGTGCGTTACCTCAATGATGAACAATTGCAACAAGCGGCCAATCGCGGCGTCGATTTCGAATCGTTCGATCCTCCCCGAGCGACACCCATTGAACAAGAGTTGCGTAAGCAGTTGTGCGAATTTGTCAAGCGTGGTTGTCGTCAACGGCTGCTGATCAGCACCGAAGGTAGTTTTTCAGCTCGCGTGGATGCGACGTCATTCTTGATTACACCGACTCAACGAGACCGCGAGTTGCTGGAGGTGAACGACTTAGTACTTGTCAGTGGCGATCGTCGCGAGTCGGGTAAGTTGGCGAGCCGTGCCGCCAGAGCCCATCAAGCGATCTACGCGCAGCATCCCAATGTGCAAGCCATTGTGTTCGCGCACCCTGTCAATGCTACCGCCTTCAGCGTCACCGAGGCCAAATTCGATGTGCGCACGATTCCGGAGAGCTATGTGTTTCTGCGCGACGTTCAGCGAATCCCATACGGTTTGCAATATCACAATGAAAAACAATTGGGGAATTACGTTTCTGACGCTTCGCCCGCCGCCCTACTGGAAAACGATGGCGTCATTGTGACCGGCCGCAGTGTGCTGGACACGTTCGACCGTTTAGAAGTGCTGGAATCAACGGCCGAAGCTCTCATCAACGCCAAAGCGATCGGTCAAGTCACCGCTATGCCTGATTCCGTCATTAACGAATTAAGAACGGCATTTAACTTAACGTGAGTCGATCCGCTGTCCAAAGCCGCTGCGATGTCCGCGTCATCCCACGCTGCAGAATGTCCTATGGCTTCGCGGGTCTATTTTTCGACTCGCCGACTGTTAGACGTCAGTGCGGCGTCGAGTTGGGCGACTGCGGGAGGGTTTGCCATCGGTTGGCGCCGGATCGCTTTTTTTTGTGGTAGTCCCAGTTGCGTCCACCTTGGGGGAACTGCGACGAAACCAGCCGTGCGGGGCAGCCAGGACGGCGGGTCGCTCCTCGATTTGTTCATTCTCATTCTCATTCTCATTCTCATCCTCATCCTCGAATTCGTTCTCCTCTGCAGGTTCAGGAGCTTTTCGAAGGCTGAGCATGGCGGGCCGCGTGGTGGCCTGTGAGGCTGCAGTCCCGACCGCGCGCTGGAAGTTTTCACTGATATGCCCCAAGTACTCCTTTTGTACGTCGGGGTGAAGCATCACCTCTTCGGGATCCCCTTCGCATAACACTTGACCTTTGCTGATTACGTAGCAACGGTCGACAGTTTGTAATATTTCGCGCGCGGCATGATCGGTGATGAGAATGGCGATGCCGCGTTCGCGGAGCTTGACGATGATCTGTTGGATATTCTGGACGGTCACTGGATCGATGCCAGCGAAGGGTTCATCGAGCATGACGATTTGCGGATCGGTAACCAGGCAGCGCGCAATTTCCAATCGCCTGCGTTCGCCCCCCGACAGTCGTCCTGCTTTAGAGCGGCGGATGTGGGTGATCTCAAAGTCCCTCAACAATTCTTCGGTGCGTTTTTTCCGTTCGCCCGAGGGCACACCCAGCAGTTCAAAGATGGCCAAGATATTCTGTTCGACGGTTAGCTTGCGAAACACGCTCGACTCTTGTGCCAGATAGCCCATACGACCTTCGCTGGCGCGGCGAAACATGGGCCACTCCGTGACCTCTTGGTCCCCCAGAAAAACTTGGCCACGGTCGGGTTGGACGATCCCACACGTCATCTTGAAACTCGTCGACTTACCCGCGCCGTTGGGGCCAAGCAGTCCTACGATCTCCGACTCGCCAACTGTGAAGCTCACACCATTGACGACCTTACGTCGCCCGTAGCTTTTTTCCAGTCCGCGAACTTCGAGAACACTTTTCATAATAGCCATCCGTGGTAGGCATGAAGCTGTGAAGACTCGCGTCAATTTTAGCGGATTAAACCCATCCGCGAAAAATTGGGAAAGTATGGAATGGGACGATACCAGTAGTGTGGCCAAAACACCAACAACGCTTTGCCGAGCAAGAAGCGATGTTCGACATAATGGTGGTCATTCCACGCCCGCGCATCCAGGCTGGCCGCACTGTTGTCGCCCATGGGAAAATAATGATCATCGCCAAGTTCAAAGCTGATCTCGTTCCGTAAACTGAATAATTGCGTGCTAGACCACCACTGGGGATGAGCATAGAGGCTGAGAATGGCCAGTCGGCTACGGTCTTCATTCCCCAAGGAAAGACTGGAGGATTCATCCCGAATTCCGGGTTGCAGCGCAGCGATAATGTCGCGCGAACGACTGAGGTCAAAGTCACTGTAATGATTGCCTTCGATAGCGCTGTAATAGATGTCGCGCCAAACTCGCGCTCGCGTAACCTCCAGGGCCAGAGATTGACCACCAA